>JAKZTI010000022.1:0-3123 GCA_047517145.1 Gammaproteobacteria bacterium | reverse complement strand
AACTGTTAATCCTGGTTCTGGGTTGAGTTCGGTTTCCCATAATTTTTCAAAATTCTGGCGAACTTCTTTATCATTAACTGGTTGATAATCGGGGTAAACCATGGGGATGAGTCCAACATCTGAAGCACCCTGTACATTATTCTGTCCACGCAGAGGATGCAGACCTGTACTTGTTCTGCCAATTTGTCCTGTCATCAAGGCTAGCGAGATCAAACACCGTGCGTTATCGGTTCCGTGCACATGTTGTGAGATACCCATACCCCAGAAAATAATGGCTGTCTCTGCCGTTGCATATAAACGCGCCACAGTTTTGATAGTTTCTGCAGGAATACCACATACAGGCGATACTGATTCAGCACTATAATCCTGCAAATTCTCTTTAAGTGCTTCAAAGCCATCGGTATGTTCCGCGATAAATTCATCATTTTGTAAATTCTCGGCAAGGATGGTATGCATCATGCCATTCAAAAGCATGACGTCTGTTCCAGGCCTTAACTTGAGTAAATGTTCAGCATGAAGATACATTTCTGAACCATAAGGCTCGATGAGGACTAATTTGCTACCTCGATTAGTTGCATTCTTGATAAATGTGGCGGCGACTGGATGATTATCATTTGGTCTTGCACCGATAACGATAATTACCTCGGCATCAACGCCATCAGCCACCTGGTTAGAGACGGCCCCTGAACCAATAGTTTCAAGCAGGGCGACTACGGACGAGGCATGGCAGAGCCGGGTACAGTGGTCAACATTGTTGGTGTTGAAACCTGTTCTGATCAGTTTCTGAAACAGATATGCCTCTTCATTACTGCCTTTGGCACAGCCAAAGCCAGCAAGTGCTTCCGGGCTTATATTGTCCCGGATCTGCAGCAGATTTTTGGCCACTAGATCCAATGCCTCTTCCCAACTTGCTTCCCTGAAATGTTTATGCATTTCCAGAGGGTCGATTAAGGCGGATGATTTTTTCGAGTCCTTCTTACGTATAAGCGGGGTCGTCAGGCGATCCGAGTGGTGGACATAGTCAAAACCGTAGCGACCTTTGACACAAAGTCGTCCCAGATTTGATGGTCCATTGCGACCGTTAACGTATTGAATATGATTGTTTTTTACGTTGAAGGTTAACTGGCATCCGACACCGCAATAAGGGCAGACTGAATCCACCTGTTTGTCTGGTTCTATTAAACCAACATTCTTTGCCGGCATTAAGGCTCCGGTTGGGCAAGCCTGTACACATTCACCACAGGCAACACAGGTGCTTTCGCCCATAGGTTCTGCCATATCAAAAACAATTTCAGCTTGACTGCCACGAAAGGCAAAACCAATGACGTCATTGACCTGTACTTCCCTACAGGCCCTCACGCAACGCGTACACTGAATACAGGCATCGAGGTTAACGGCTATTGCAGGGTGGGATAAGTCAGGTCTGGTTTGTTTTCTTTGATGAAAACGTGGTTTGAATATATCCAGTTTATCTGCCCACTCATCAAGTTCTGAATTCAATGTGTAGGGTGATTTACCTTGTTGTGGCATATCAGACATCAATAATTCGACGACGATCTTTTGTGAATGCAAGGCACGTTCACTATTACTGTGTACCGTCATGTCTTCAGTAGGTTGTCTACAACAAGAGGGTGCCAGGACCCGTTCACCTTCAATTTCAACGACACAGGCACGGCAGTTTCCATCTGGACGTAAGCCCTCCATGTAACACAAATGCGGGATCTCGACACCGTTGCGTTCTGCTGCCTGTAGAATTGTTTCATCACCGACAGCTTCCAGTGATTCACCATTTAAAGTGAATTTAGTGATACTTTCTTCAATAAAATCGGGATTAGCTGCCATCGTTAAACTCCTCGGGAAAATACTTTATTGCACAACGTATTGGATTGGGTGCAGCCTGACCGAGTCCACAGATCGACGCATCTTCCATTGCCCGGGCCAGTTCTTCCAGTAGATCTTTGTCCCATTCAGTTTTTTCCATTAAATGAGAGGCTTTGGCTGTACCAACACGACAGGGCGTACATTGTCCACAAGATTCATCTTCAAAAAAGCGCATGGCATTCAAGGCCATATCTTTAGCGCTGTCTTTATCTGATAGTACGATAATCGCGGCTGAACCAATAAAACAACCATGTGCTTGAAGTGTATCAAAATCCAGCGGCACATCACCCAGTGACGCAGGCAGGATGCCACCGGAAGCACCGCCCGGGAAATAGCCATAAAATTCATGACCATCGAGCATGCCTTCACAGTATTCGTCAATCAGTTCACGCATTGTGATTCCTGCGGGTGCGAGATGCACACCGGGTTTATTGACACGACCACTGACAGAAAATGATCTTAATCCAGTACGATCATGACGACCTTCAGACGAAAACCATTCAGCACCATTTTCAATAATATCCCGAATCCAATGCATTGATTCCATGTTTTGCTCTAATGTCGGTTTTCCAAATAAACCGACCTGGGCAACATAAGGTGGTCGCAGGCGAGGCATGCCTTTTTTTCCTTCAATAGATTCGATCATTGCTGATTCTTCACCACAAATATAGGCACCGGCACCTCGTCGCAGGTGGATATTGGGCAACTCACAGGGTGGATCTTGTTTTAATGCAGTCAGTTCTTTTTCCAGGGCTTTACGGCAACCAGCATATTCATCTCTTAAATAAATATAAATATCTTCAGCTTCGATCGCCCAATGTGCGATGAGTGTACCTTCAACGAATCGATGTGGATCTCGTTCCAGATAATAACGATCTTTGAATGTTCCCGGTTCGCCTTCATCAATGTTAATGGCTATCAGACGAGGTTTGGATTGTTGACTGAGAATGCGCCACTTTTGCCCTGTAGGAAAGCCTGCACCTCCTAATCCACGGAGTTTTGAATCTTCCAGTGTTTTGATTATTTCTTCTCGTTCATGTTTACCATTAACACAATCAATCAGTGTTTGATAACCACCTGACTCTCTATAGCCAGCGTAATCAATGTAATTAGGTATGGCCGCATCAAAGTCTTTTTTATTTATCGATTTTTCTATTTTTATCGGGCTGGCGTGTTCAACCGGGTTTGTGCCGACAACAGCAACGGGCGCTGCATCGCATCGACCGACACAGGGGACTGCCT
>JAKZTI010000021.1:0-3401 GCA_047517145.1 Gammaproteobacteria bacterium | reverse complement strand
GCCTACCAGGGTTCATTTTAATCAAGGTATTAGCCAGCGGTTTTTTCTCCAGGCAAGATACAAAAACACCAGTCAAGATTGGCGTTGTCGCAATGTTCTCTAACATCATCATGAATTTTATTTTCATAGGCCCACTCGCACACGCAGGTCTGGCTTTGGCAACCTCGCTCGCCGCATTTATCAATGCCGGTTTTCTTTTTTACTTTCTGCGAAAAGGACAGTTTTATATCGCTGAAGATGGTTGGATGGTATTTATACTGAGGATTGTTTTTGCATCATCAATCATGGGTGCCTTGATATTTTTTATGTCACCCGATATTTCATTGTGGATTGAGTGGGATTTATACACGCGTGTCATGCAATTAGGTCTCTGGATTATCGCTGGTGGGGTGAGTTATTTTGCCGCCTTGTGGCTGACTGGTTTACGCCTGCAGTCAATGACATTGAATGCAGATTAAGGCCAATATCACTTCATGGAATTGATACGTAGTCTGCATAATCTCAGAGAGCATCATCGAAAATGTGTCGCAACCATTGGTAATTTTGATGGACTACATTTAGGGCATCAGGCGATTATTTCGCAGCTTAAAGAAATCGCCAATACACACGATCTGCCGACGGTTGTTATCATCTTCGAGCCGCAACCGCAGGAATATTTTTCCCCGGAAAATGCCCCCGCAAGATTAACTCGTTTAAGGGAAAAGGTTGAGGAGTTGAGTCGACTGGGCATCGACCGTCTGGTTTGTCTCAGATTTAACCAAGCCCTGGCTAATCTCTCGGCCAGGGAGTTTGTTGAGCTACTTTTAATCGAAGGCCTGGATATTCGTCATCTGGTGGTGGGTGATGATTTTCGTTTTGGCAAAAATCGACAGGGTGACTATGCAACGCTGGAGAAGATGGCGGATAAATTCGGTTACGAACTGGAACACACTAATACCTGTTCGTTTGAGGGAGAGAGAATTAGCAGTACAAGAATCAGGCTGGCATTGGCAAATGATGATCTGGAACTGGCTAGTCAGTTGTTGGGAAGAGGCTATGCAATTAGTGGTCGAGTGGTTCACGGCGATAAACGAGGCAGGGAGCTGGGGTTTCCAACTGCAAACATGGAATTACACCGACTGCATAGTCCGGTCACGGGGGTTTACGTCACCTGCGTCCAGGGGATTGATGATAAAGGTCATCCTGCGGTGACAAGTATTGGTACGCGACCCATGTTTGATGGCGAGGGCATGCGCCTGGAGACACATATTATGGATTTTGATGAGAACATCTATGCAAAACACATTCGCGTAGAATTTCTACAGAAACTCAGGCCAGAGAAAAATTATTCAGATATTGATGCGCTGAAAAAAGCCATCGAAGTTGATATTCAAAATGCGCGGTTATATTTTGCCAAAAATAGCACTGACCCTGATAAAACTGCCTCAGTATAGATTGAATAATAATCGTACATCCCTATACTTCCCTGTCCGATATTGTGCCCGATATTTTGGGTCAATATTTGTGGCAGAAGAACACACACCGAATAAGAATGGCTAAATAATAGATGTCTGAATACAAGGATACACTGAATCTACCAAAAACAGATTTTCCCATGCGAGGAAACCTGGCAAATCGCGAACCTGAGATGTTAAAAAAATGGCAGGCAATGGATCTCTATGGTCAGATCAGGGCCAGGCAGTCGGGCAAGAACACCTTTATTCTTCATGATGGTCCTCCTTACGCCAATGGCGACATTCATATTGGACATGCAGTCAACAAAATTTTAAAAGACATCATTGTTAAAGCACGTAACTTAAGTGATTACGATGCGCCCTATGTTCCGGGATGGGATTGTCATGGCTTGCCTATTGAGTTGATGGTGGAGAAAAAAATCGGCAAGGCCGGGCATAAAGTTGATGCACATACATTCCGTAATGCCTGTCGTGATTATGCTGCTAAACAGGTTGAAAAGCAGTGTGTTGATTTTCAACGTTTAGGTGTTCTGGGTGATTGGCAGAAACCTTACCTGACTATGGATTTTAAAACTGAGGCCGACATTATTCGTGCCCTGGGAAAGATTATTGATGCGGGTCATTTACAAAAAGGTTCCAAACCTGTGCACTGGTGTATCGATTGTGCTTCTGCCTTGGCAGAGGCAGAGGTTGAATATGAAGACAGGACTTCACCCGCGATTGATGTTCGCTTTCCTTTTGTCGATCAGGAAGCAATATGGCCTTGTACTGATGAAGCCGTTAAGGATAAAGGCCAGGGTGAAATATCTGTTGTTATCTGGACCACTACGCCGTGGACCTTACCGGCAAATCAGGCCGTCAGCGTGCATCCGGATTTTGAATATGTACTCGTTCAATGCCAGACAGAAAATGGTCCGCAACGATTGTTGCTGGCAAAAGAGTTGCACGAATCTGTGCTGCAGCGTTCTGCAATTGAAGAAAATAAGATACTTGCAACATTCAATGGTGCTGCGCTGGAAGGACTCAAACTCAAACATCCATTTTATGATCGTGAAGTACCAGTCATCCTGGGCAATCATGTCACCCTGGAAGCGGGAACTGGTGCAGTACATACGGCACCAGGTCACGGTCAGGACGATTATACTGTTGGGATGCAATATGATTTGCCAGTGGATAATCCTGTCGGCAGTAATGGTTGTTTTTTACCAGAGACTGAAATCTTTGCCGGTGAACATGTTTTCAAGGCCAATGAACATGTGATTGAAGTCTTGGTCGAAAAACAAATGCTGTTACACCATGAGCAAATGCAACACAGTTATCCGCACTGCTGGCGTCACAAGACACCGATTATTTTTCGGGCAACGCCACAGTGGTTTATCAGTATGGATGATAATGGACTGCGCAAAAAAGCTTTGCAGGAAATTGAAAATGTTGAATGGATGCCTGACTGGGGCCAACAGCGTATCGATGGCATGGTGCGTGATCGTCCTGACTGGTGCATCTCTCGTCAGAGAACATGGGGCGTACCGATTGCAGTGTTTGTGAATAAGCAATCAGGTGAGTTACACCCTGAATCACAACGCCTGATTGAGGAAGTTGCATTGCGTGTTGAGCAGGGTGGTATCGATGCCTGGTTTGAACTCGATAGCAAGGAACTATTGGGTGATGAAAGCGATGAGTATGAAAAAATAAGCGACACACTGGATGTCTGGTTTGATTCTGGTGTCTCTCATGCATTCGTGCTGAAGGCTGATGAACGATCAACATTCCCTGCGGATTTATATCTTGAAGGATCGGATCAACATCGTGGCTGGTTTCAATCTTCTTTATTGACATCAGTCGCCATCAATGGAGTCGCACCTTATAAAAGTGTGCTGACTCATGGTTTCACGGTAGATGCCAAGGGAAAGAAGATGTCCAAGTCCAAAGGTAATGTCGTGGCCCCGC
>JAKZTI010000020.1:0-15052 GCA_047517145.1 Gammaproteobacteria bacterium | reverse complement strand
AACATCCTCACGCTTTACAGCATAATAAAAAATGACCATGAAATGTTGCAGGTAATGCAATATCTTTTGAAAAATAGACTGGAAAATATAGAATCCAAGATAGAAGCAACCGTAAGTTCGCTTACAATCGAAAAATACAAGGCTGAAATGAAAGCCATCTACGCTGACAAGATTGCTGATATCGACTTTGCAGAGGAAAGACTGAATAATGCGGAGAGTGGATTCAGGGCATTACTAAATGAGGCCTGTATTATAACCGAGAGCCGGTTGATACCTGCCGGGGATATTTTTTTTAGAGAAACTATTTTGCCTGAGGAAAAACGTAAATTGTTAAGTAAAAACCTGATTCCCGTAGAACTGGTAGAATCCCGTCTTGAGGAACAAAATATCTCACAGCAAGAAAGGCAGATGCTAAATGATTACCTCGTACTCAATCGTAAGAACCTTACTGATGGAACAGCCAACTAATGATTAGTTTTACTGAATTACTCACGGCCAGCGATGCGGATCTTGTCAAAACCTTTTACAAGGTTAAATCTGATCCCTCGATTGATTTTATAAAAAATATAAACAGCATCGCCGCACAGTTGGAACTTAATCACTCTCAACTTGTTTCTGCGATTGGCTTTAATAAAAATATACGTGATCTAACCGACATTATCACAGTACTCGGTTTCAAGTCATATAAGGTAATGATCTATCGCCGTAATGAATTATTTACAACAGATACCTACCAACAACTCGGTATTGACAATATTCTGGACATCTATTCAGCGCGATTGGAAGATGAAGAAATTCTTGAAACGTTGAGAGAAATGCTTCAACCACGACTTCAACACATTGAAGCCGATATTGAAAAAACCGGCGACCCTGGCCATACAATCAGTTATCGAATGGAAATACATTCGGTATATCAGTCCGGGATTGCAGATAAATCTTTTGCAGAAGAAAGAATACGAAAAGACATTGGCAAATATCGCCATATGGCGAGCGAGCTCAATGAAATGATTAATGCGGGTATATTTCCACCCAGTAACTTCTTTTTTATGGAAAGTATTTCAACCGATGAAAAAAGAGAATTAATTCAACAGAAGCATGTTTCATCAGATATGGTCAAAAATCGTTTACAAAACGCAAAGATCTCTGAGGATGAGAGAGATATGCTGGAGGAGTTTTTGTAGGAGTTGTACTAATTGGGGAATTTCTCCTGTCTGTAAATTCAATTTATCCATTTCTTTAATAGATACAAATAGTTATCCTCTTCGGCCTTCAGCGACAATTCTACGTCGCTGCTGAATTTCCCGGTCTGATTTGTTGATCGCATAATATATATTGCCTGTTGGGGGGCATTTTTGAATGAAAAGTTGTTATCTACGTCAGGTTTTCTCGTTAGGCACAGTATTGTTTACAGTTTTTGGCAGCACTCTCAGTCTCGCTGAAGAAACTGAAGTCATTCAAAACGAAAGTATCGAGGTGATAGGTATCACACCTGCCCATGGTATTGGCCTGCCGGTAGATATGATCCCTTTTTCTATTCAATCAGCAACAGCAGAAGATATCGAACGTAGTCAAAGCCTGGATCTGAGCCAGTTCCTTAATCGTAACCTTGGAAGCGTGACCATCAACGAAGCGCAAAACAATCCATTGCAACCAGATATTCAATATCGTGGTTTTACATCTTCACCTTTACTCGGGCTTCCACAGGGTCTTGCTGTTTATCAAAACGGTGTTAGAGTAAATGAGGCCTTTGGCGATATAGTCAACTGGGATTTGATTCCAAAATCCTCTATCTCAAGTATCAATCTTATAGGCGGTGCGAATCCTGTGTTTGGTCTAAACACACTGGGGGGCGCAATCTCTATCACCACAAAAAATGGTTTTACCCATGAAGGACACAGTCTTGAGGTTTATGGTGGTTCATATGAACGTATCGTTTCAACCATTGAGAGTGGTAGAAATAATGGGACCTGGGGATACTATTTTACCGGTAGTTATTATGATGAAGATGGCTGGCGTGATGCTTCAGAATCCGATGCACTCAATTTATTTGGCGCCATCAGTTGGCGGGGGATTGACAGTACGCTGGATCTTACGATCAATCATGGTGATACAGAACTGGTAGGCAACGGCCCCATCCCGGTTGAACTGGAATCGATTAATAGAAGTCAAATTTTTACCTCCCCTGACATCACTGAAAATAACATGTATTTTTTTAATCTCGAAGGCACACATTGGCTCAATGATGAGACACAGCTCGCTGGTAATATATTTTACCGTAGTAATGACACTGATTCATTTAACGGCGATGGATCAGAATTTGAGGATTGTGGATTTCTAGGCAATGCTGGTTTTTTATGTGAGGACAATGCCGATTTGGGTACCGCAACGGAAGAAGTGATCACTGATCAAAACGGTAACCCAATCCCTGATTCAATTGCTGGTGCAGATTTAGATGCCATCAATAATATCAGTAACCGTGAGCAGGAAAGCTTTGGCGGCAACATACAGACATCTTTCCTGAATGATCTGTTTGATCACCAGAATTCCCTGATTGTAGGAGTTGCTTATCATCAGGCCCTGGCGGAATTTGGGGCGATCGTTGAAGCCGCATCCTTGAATGCAGATAGAAGTACCTCTGGGACAGGATTGTTCGCTGTTGCGGACGGAACACAAATCAAGACCCATACCCGAACCTGGTCAATCTATTTGACAGACACATTCTCCATCACCGATGAATTGACCCTGACGTTGTCTGGTCGCTATAACAATACCAGCGTCAAGATCGGTGATCGTAGTTCTATGAATCCATTGGTCGATCCTGATGATCCGGGGGCCCTGAATGGCGAACATGATTTTAGCCGATTCAATCCGGCCGTTGGTCTGAACTGGTCGTTTCATCCGAATATTGTCGCCTATGGCAGCTATAGTGAATCTGCTCGTGCACCAACCACGGTGGAATTGTCATGTGCCGACCCTAGTGCGCCCTGTAACTTGCCTAATGCCTTTCTTGCTGACCCACCATTGGAACAGGTAGTGACAAAGAGTTTTGAGGGTGGTTTTCGAGGTACATTAAATTCAGATGTTGAATGGAACCTGGGGGCATTTCACAGTATTAATAATGATGACATTATTTTCATCAGTACTGGTGGTATCAGCTCAAATGAAGGTTTCTTCGATAATATCGGCGATACCAAACGAGTTGGAGTAGAACTTGGGCTCTCCGGTAGCTGGAACAAACTGGACTGGTTTACAAACTATAGTTATCTCGAAGCAACCTTCGATGACAGCTTTACGTCAAGCAGCCCCAATAATCCTCTAGCAGACGCCAACGGTGACATTGCTGTCGAAGAAGGCGACCGAATTCCGGGACTACCAGAACATAATCTGAAAGTTGGTGGTGATTATCATGTCACCGCAAAATTCACAGTTGGAACAGATCTAGTCTACAACTCAGACCAGCATTTTCGTGGTGATGAAGCAAATCTGCTGGATACAATTGATGGTTATGTCGTCGTTAATGCCCGGGCTTCATACCAGTTTAATAAAAACATTTCAGTTTTCGGCAACGTAAATAATCTGTTTGATACTGATTACGAGAGCTTTGGATTACTTGGTGGACCAGATGAAATATTTCCTGGATTTAGCGATCCAAGATTTGTTGGTGTCGGTTCACCAATCTCTGCTTATGTCGGCATGAAAGTAAAGTTTTAAGAAAGATTTCCTTTCTCCTGATTCTGCGCAAGACAAAAAACAACATTCAACCTGCTAATCCGCTATAATGCGCCGCTTTTTGCACACGCATAGGCGCATATTATAGCCTGGGGTACCGTTACCTTGATTCAGAATATAAGAAATATCGCCATTATCGCTCATGTTGATCATGGCAAAACCACCCTGGTTGACAAACTATTGCAACAGGCCGGTACGCTCGACAGTCGTGCAACCCCGACCGAGCGTATTATGGATTCCAATGATATTGAACGTGAACGTGGGATCACTATCCTGGCAAAAAACACAGCACTGGACTGGGATGGTTACCGAATTAATATTATCGACACACCGGGACATGCTGATTTCGGCGGTGAAGTTGAGCGTGTTCTGTCGATGGCTGATTCTGTTCTGTTACTGGTTGATGCTGTTGACGGTCCGATGCCGCAAACACGTTTCGTCACTCAAAAGGCATTGGCACGTGGTCTGCGCCCGATTGTCGTTATCAACAAAATAGACAGACCTGGCTCCAGACCCCACTGGGTGCTTGATAGAACCTTTGATCTGTTTGATCAGTTAAATGCCAGTGATGAGCAACTGGACTTCCCGGTTATCTATGCCTCGGCACTGGACGGCGTCGCCGGCCATGAATCTGATCAAATTAAAGATGATCTGACACCATTATTTGAAACTATCATTTCCAAAGTCCCCGCACCTGATGTAGATATAGATGGGGCCTTTCAAATGCAAATTAGTGCACTGGACTACAATAGTTACGTTGGCATTATCGGTATTGGCCGCATCAACCGAGGTCAGATCAAGACAAATACCAACATTACTGTCATCAATAAAGATGGTAAAACACGTTCCGGCAGGGTGCTTCAAATCTATAAACTGCACGGCATCGACAAAATTGAGATTGATACTGCCTCAGCTGGAGACATTATTGCTATCAGTGGTTTAGAGCAACTTGATATATCGGATACCTTATGTCACCCGGATCAGGTGGAAGCACTGCTAGCACTTTCCGTTGACGAACCCACCGTTAGCATGACATTCCAGGTCAATAACTCACCCTTATGTGGCCAGGAAGGAAAATTTGTAACTTCTCGCCAGATAAGCGAAAGGTTAGAGAGAGAACTCAAACATAATGTTGCACTTCGTGTGGAAAACACAGGTGACCCCGATAAATTCAAGATATCTGGTCGAGGTGAATTACATCTTTCAATATTAATTGAAAATATGCGACGAGAGGGGTTTGAACTGGGTGTCTCTAGACCCGAAGTGATTACCAAAGAAATTGACGGTGTATTGTCTGAACCATACGAACAATTGACTGTTGATCTGGAAGAACAATATCAAGGCGCAGTTATGGAGATGTTGGGACCTCGTGGCGGCGATCTCAAAGATATGATGCCCGACGGGAAAGGTCGCGTACGCATTGATTACATCATCCCTGCAAGAGGGTTGATTGGACTACGCACAGATTTCCTCACGGCAACATCAGGAACAGGATTGATTTATAATGTCTTTGACCATTATGGCCCTATTCATAAATCGACACTGGGCAACAGAAAAAATGGCGTGCTGATTGCGAACGGCAAAGGTCAATCGGTTGCCTTTGCATTATTTAATCTTCAGGAACGCGGACAAATGCTGCTTGGCCCAGGCATTGATATCTATGAAGGCATGATCGTCGGCATACATTCCCGAAGTAATGATCTCGTCGTCAATGCATTGAAGGGCAAACAATTAACCAATGTACGTGCATCAGGAAAAGATGACGCCATCGCGTTAACCACACCAATTATATTTTCATTAGAACAGGCACTTGAGTTTATCAATGATGATGAACTGGTAGAGGTGACACCACAGAATATTCGTATCCGCAAGAAAAAATTACAGGAACATGAGCGCAAGCGTGACAATCGCAACAAAGACAAAGCTGAAATTGCCTAGGAAATCACCTGAATAGCTGTCATTTCGACCAACGGGAGAAATCCTTATCTCAACCACAGGGAGATACCCATGAAAGATCCCTCTCTTTGTTCGGGATGACAAGTGCAACTTGTTAGAGATTTCTTGGCTTTATTTATTGAGGTGACGTTGCCGCTGGGCCTCGAATAAACATACCCCGGCAGCAACAGAAACATTCAGACTCTCAACGACACCCGCCATAGGAATATTCACCAGCTTGTCGCAGTGCTTGCGGGTATTTTGTCGAAGTCCCTGCCCTTCTGAACCCATTACCAGGGCAATGGACGATGTCAGATCTTCTTCATAGATTGTATTTTCAGACTCATCAGCAGTGCCTATCACCCAGATGCCAGCATCCTGCATTTCTCTTAAAGCACGTGACAAATTAGTCACATGAATAACGGGTGTGTTTTCTGCTGCACCACAGGCAACTTTTCTCACCGTTTCATTCACACCAACGGCTCTATCCTTTGGAAGAATAATAGCCCTTACACCCACCGCATCAGCAGTACGTAGACAGGCACCCAGATTATGCGGATCCTGTACCCCATCAAGCACCAGAAACAGCGCATTTCCCCCATCATCCATGTTCAATACAGACGCTAGATCTATTTTGCTATCCATAACTTTACGTCTTATCGCAACCCCTTGATGATTTGCCTGGCGAGTTAATTTACCCAGTGTTTTGTTTGCCACAAACTGGACAGTCACTTGCGCATTTTTAGCCAGTTCAAGGATTTCTGATATTGCCCCGGTTGATTTTTTAGCTGGCTTTATATTTTCCAACGCCCACATCTCTAACACATTGGCCGAAGCGTTCTTTAGGGCATGTCGGACGGCATGTATTCCATAGGTGATTTCTGACTTTTTACTCACTGTATTTACTCTTTGGGGACTATTCAACTAGCTCAAAATCAATTTTTTTATCATCCAGACTGACTCTCATGACCTTTACCTTAACTCTATTCCCCAGGCGATAATTTCTCCCTGCACGCTCTCCAGTGAGGCGATGTCCAATCGGGTCAAAATGATAATAATCTACGGGCAGAGCGGTGATATGGACCAAGCCTTCAACATAGATATTATCCAGCTCGACAAACATTCCAAACGAGGTCACACCACTGATGGTGCCTTCATAGACCTCACCCACTTTCCCCAGCATGAATTCGCATTTGTACCATTGAATCACATCTCTACTGGCTTCTTCGGCACGCCTGTCTGTTAGAGAACAAGTTTCAGCAATCCCATGCATATCCTTGTTTGAATAGGCAAAACCTGCTCTCCCTGTATTGCGAATTAAGTGGCGAATAGCTCTATGCACCATTAAGTCAGGATAACGCCTGATGGGAGAAGTAAAATGCGCGTATGCAGGAAATGCTAGCCCAAAATGACCCATATTTTTTTCGCTATAAACAGCTAACTGCATACTGCGTAACAATACCGTTTCAATTAAATGTGCATCTTCCCTGTCTTTCACCTTCTCAATCAAATTGGCATAATCTTTCGCGGTTGGTGTTTCACCACCCCCAAGATTTAACCCAAGCTCACCAAGAAAATCATGCAGTGCTTCAAGTTTCTTGGACTTTGGGATTTCATGCACTCTGTATAATGCAGGGATTTCATGCTCTAAAAGAAACTCTGCCGCCGCAATATTTGCCGCCAACATAAACTCCTCGATTAATCGATGCGCATCATTTCTTTCAAGTGCATATATCGAAGACACAGCATGATTTTCATCAAATTTAAAACAGGGCTCTATTGATCTAAAATCTAGCACGCCCTTTGTTTTTCTGTGCTTGTTTAATAGTTTGTACAAGTCATAGAGATTTTCCAGATGTGGAACACACTCTTTGTATTTCTCGCGTACAATTTTGTCTTTTTCTATTAAAATGCTGGCGACTTTGTTGTAGGTCAATCTTTCTGCGGAAGACATAACGCCTTCAAAGAAACGATGACGTTTGACCTTGCCCTGCTTGTTAATATGAAGTTCACAGACAAGACACAATCTATCGATCTTTGGATTTAAAGAGCATAGCCCATTGGAAAGAATTTCAGGCAACATGGGAACCACACGTTGTGGGAAATAAACGGAATTCCCACGATGTAATGCTTCATCATCCATAGCCATACCTGGATGTACATAATGAGAGACATCTGCAATCGCGACCAGCAAACGCCAACCCGAACCTTGCCGCTCACAATAGACAGCATCATCAAAATCTCGTGCATCTTCACCATCAATGGTGACCAATGGTAAATTCCGTATATCCTCTCTGTTAGCTACATCATCAGCATTAATTTTGTCGGTAAATTCGGCGACTTCTTCCAATACTTTATCCGGCCACTCGCTGGGAATTTCATGTGATCTGATAGCAATCTCAACGGCCATTCCTGCCGCTGCATATTCCCCCAGAGTTTCCACGATTTTACCCACAGGTTGAGTATGCTTATCAGGTTGTTTGGTGATTTCTACAACTACATATTGCCCGGATTTTGCATCATCCTCCATTGACTTTGGAATCAAGATATCCTGATGCAGGCGTTTGTTCTGGGGCGCCACAAAAGCAACACCAGCCTCTTCAAAATAACGACCAACAACAAGTTGGTTTGCACGTTGCAGGATCTCAACCATGGCACCTTCTTTACGGCCACGTTTGTCGATACCAACGATGCGCGCAATAATCCGATCACCATGTAACAAACCACGCATTTCTCGAGATGATAAATAAAGGTCATCCGATTCATCTTCAATATTTAGAAATCCATATCCGTCAGTATGACCAATCACCGTTCCCTGATATAAATCCATTTTATCAACCAGCCCATAACCCCCACGACGATTGAGGACGATTTGTCCATCACGTTGCATGGCCTTGATACGTCGTAGTAAAGCCTGTCGGCCCTCGCTTCCATCAACCCCGAGGGCATCTGCAATCTTTCTCAATGTCCTGGGCCGGTTACATTCTGTTAAATATTCAAGTATCTCCTGCCGTTCTGGCAAGCTGATTTTATAGGTAGTTTTTTTATAATCTGATTTCATTGACAACCTTTCTTTGGCTATGTAAAGTCCGCCATCTTCCTTAACTCATTACTCATGCCGAGGTGGCGGAATTGGTAGACGCGCTAGCTTCAGGTGCTAGTATGGGCAACCATGTGGAGGTTCAAATCCTCTTCTCGGCACCATTGATTTCTTTGCTAGATTTAATTCTCAAGTAAGAATAGTTTGGGTTCTCTCGTATCAATTCACTTGTATCAATCTAGTGGATGTTTGAGAATGATCGTCTCAACACGATCAGGTCCAGTAGAAATCATATCAATAGATGTCTCTGTAAGCTCTTCCAGCCGATTTAGATATGCAATAGCATTTTGTGGAAGTGCATCATATTCAGTCACACCGGAAGTAGATTTAGACCAGCCAGGCATTTCTTCATAAACAGGTGTGCATTCAGCAATTGCATCTGCTCCAGCCGGTGGAGTGAATCGAGTCTGACCTCTGTAATCATATCCGGTACAGATATGCAGGGTCTCTAGGCCATCCAGAACATCTAGTTTGGTAATACACAAACCTGTCAGATTATTGACCTGTTTTGATCTTCTTAATGCCACAGCATCAAACCACCCACAACGACGTGCGCGACCTGTAGTCGCGCCAAATTCATGACCTACCTTTGCAAGATGTTTCCCTGTCTCATCAAACAGTTCTGTTGGGAATGGGCCTGAACCAACACGTGTTGTATAGGCCTTGGTAATTCCAAGCACGTAATCAAAACATCCGGGACCTACACCCGACCCTGTTGACGCACCACCTGCTGTTGTATTGGATGAAGTTACAAAGGGATAGGTACCATGGTCGATATCCAGCAATGTTCCTTGCGCGCCTTCGAAAAGAATATTGTCACCTTTCTTTTGCAGCTGCCAAACTAACTCTGTCACATCGGTAATCATGGGAATAATCGATTCGGCCAGTTCCATTGTTTCATCAAGCGTTGTCCGATAGTCAACCACATCAGATTTGAAATATTCTTTTAATATGAAATTATGAAATTCCATGACTTCTTCTAATTTCTTTGCAAACTTGTCTTTATTCAGGAGATCGCCAACACGCAGAGCCCTTCTTGCAACCTTATCTTCATATGCAGGTCCGATTCCACGTCCAGTGGTACCGATGGCATCATTACCTTTTGCCTTTTCTCGCGCCTGATCGAGTGCAATGTGGTAGGGCAAGATCAATGTGCATGCTTCACTTATTTTTAATCGTTCACGAACATTAATGCCATTTCCTTCAAGCATGGCAATTTCATCCAGCAAGGCTGTTGGACTTAACACGACACCATTACCAATCAAACATTGCACACCATCACGTAAAATTCCGGAAGGAATCAGATGTAATACTGTTTTATCCCCCTCGATAATAACTGTGTGCCCGGCATTATGCCCACCCTGGAATCGCACAACAGCCGCAACCTGATCTGTCAGTAGATCAACAATTTTACCTTTACCTTCATCACCCCATTGAGTGCCGAGAACGACAATATTTTTACCCATTAGATTGCTCTTATGACCTTAAGATTATTGATGATGTTTTTATTGTGAGACGACAGTCCACTGGCCATCCTGATATTCTAGTTGCCTGTCGCAACCCATATCTTCTGGCGTATTACCCTGCCCTGGTAATTCGCAAATAACAATTTCACCCTGAGTTCGTAAATTGTTTATCGCTTCCAATTGGCCTGGCTCATCACTGCATGGTGCATAGATACCCATTCTATTATCAAGCGCTAACTTACCCAAACCAAGTAAGGTTTTAATATCTGTGCTGAACCCGGTTGCCGGACGTGCTCGTCCAAAGGCACTGCCGATATCATCATATCGCCCACCAAAAGCAATGCCCTGGCCATGTCCTGGTACATAGGCAGTGAAGACAATGCCTGTGTGATAGTGGTATCCGCGCAACTCGGAAAGATCAAAATCAAGTGTCACCTCAGGCATCCTTTTGCTGACCAATTCGATGATATTCTGCAATTCATCCAGACAGTCTTTAATCTCTGAATTAATACTGTCAAAGAAAACTCTGGCTTCATTGAAATCATCGATCGAACCATTCGAAGTAATTAATGCCTTGAACATTTGTCCTGCTTCATCAGATAAAGTCCCTGCGGAAATCATATCGTCTAGTTCAGGCATCGCCTTACGCTGGAGCGCATCAAATAATTCAGCTTCCAACTCCTCATCCAGCGTCGCCAATTGGACCAGATTATTGTAAATACCAACATGACCAAGATCGAGATGAATCTTTTCAACACCTGCTTCATTTAACGTTTCGATCATAAGACACAAGACTTCTGCATCGCTCTCAAGTCCTTTATGTCCGTATAACTCGGCGCCTACCTGCAATGGACTTCGATTACCGCCGGTATCTTCAGGGCGTGTGTGCAAAACCGTTCCCAGGTAGCATAACCTTGTCGGCACATCTCGTTTCAGATTATGTGCATCAATCCTTGCAACCTGTGGTGTTGTATCTGCGCGTACACCCATTAAGCGACCGCTCATTTGATCCGTCAGTTTGAATATTTGCAGATCCAGGTCTTTACCTGTCCCTGTTAGCAAAGAATCCATGTAATCAATCATTGGCGGTATAACTAACTGATATCCCCAGCTCGCATACAGATCGATAATATCCCGGCACAGCTTATCCAGCTGCTCAGCACGAGGCGGCAAAATCTCTTCTATTCCTTCAGGTAATATCCAGCTATTTTGATTTTTCATCATTATTTTTCAAACTTGTTTTTTCTTAATAGAGACCAATCAACGAACCAGATAAAGCAACACCAAACCAGACAACATACTTGATAATCCTATGAATCGTAATTTTGTATCTTCCATGCTTGAGACCAGAATGAACATCTTACGTAAACCCGCAGGATTACAAAATGGCATAATGCCTTCGATGATGAAGACCAGAGCTATTGCCGTTAAGAATTCACTCCACATAAAACATTCCTACAACCATTTTTGTCACAAATTCCAGGCCTGCCAGAGATACCCTGATTGATTACAGGATATCTCTGATTCTGTCCGGAATTTAGATCTATCGACCTTGCGGATGATTGAAATATTTAAAGAAATCCGAGTTAGGTGAGATCAGCAGGATATCATTCTGCCCACTAAAACTGTTCTGATACGCCGAGAAACTTCTGTACATGGCATAAAACTCCTTATCCTTGCTAAATGCAGCCGCATAAGTCTCAGTGGCCTGGGCATCACCCTCACCTCGGGTGATCTCAGCATCACGATAGGCATTGGCTAATATGACTTCTCGCTCCCTATCGGCCGTTGCACTAATTCTTTCAGCGGCTTCTTCACCCCGTGCACGAAAATCCTTGGCAACACGCAAGCGCTCAGCACGCATCCTTTCATAAACCGAATGACTCACTTCTTCAGGCAAATCAATTCTTTTGGTTCTGATATCGAGTACGGTTAATCCTAACTCCTGTGGTAATTGCGCTATTGTTGATGCAACTGCATCAAATATCTCACCACGTTCACCAGCCACCACTTCCTGTACAGTTTTCTTACCAAACTCATCACGCAATGCTCGAGTAATTCGTTGCTCGAGCAATCCATTCGCGTATTGAATGTCACCACCAAGAGATATTGTATAAAATTTATCTACATCAGTAATACGCCATTTAACGTAATAATCGACAATCACATCTTTTTTCTCTTTCGTGAGAAAACGTTGTGGCTCGTAATCGAGGTTTAATAATCTTTTCTCAAAATTCTGTGAGGTATTTACACCAGGTATCTTGAAATGCAGACCTGGTTTGTAATCTGACCTCTCGATTTCACGAAATTTAAAAACAATTGCCTGTTCCCATTGTTCAACCTTGAACAGAGAAACTGAAGCAAGCAGTGCCAGCAAAACAACTGATATAATAATTTTTAGTCCCATGATTAACGCACTCCTCTACTTCTGCTTCCTGCACGATCCGAGATAGAACCCTGGGTTCTTGATTGAGCATCTGATCTAAATTGTCCAGGAACTGGTAAAACATTCTGCGGTGTATTGCTACGCTGCTCTAATAGTTTATCAATAGGCAGGTACATCAAACTATTGCCACTGTCAGAATCCATCAACACTTTACTGGAACTCGACAACACTGATTCAATAGCGTCGAGATAAAGACGCTGGCGCGTCACTTCAGGTGCGCGCTGGTATTCAGTAAGTAATTGCTCGAAACGACTGGCTTCACCTTCAGCTTTGGCAATAACCCTTGCCTTATAGCCGACGGCTTCTTCACGCAAACGCGCAGCGCCACCTCTTGCCTTTGGAATAATATCGTTTCTATAAGCTTCTGCCTGATTGACTGATTTCTGCTCATCCTCTCTTGCCTTGATGGCATCATCAAAGGCTGCCTTGACCTGTTCCGGAGGTTTAGCCGATTGCATTTCCACCTTGGCAATCGCAATTCCAGACACGTAAAGATCCATGATTTCCTGAATCAATACTTGCTGCCTCTGGGCAATTTGACTACGACCTTCTGTCAGGACAAAATCAAGTTCATTTTTACCAATAACTTCACGTACGGCACTTTCTGTCACCTGTCTTAGCGTTGCAGCAGGCGCATAAAGATTAAACAGAAAATCGGCCGGATTCCTGATTTTCCATTGCACCGCAACTTCGACATTTACAATATTTTCATCTTGAGTCAGCATGCTTGCATTATGCGTAATTGAACGCAATTGCCCGACATTAACCTTGATCACTTTTTCTATTGGACGCGGGAAACGCAGGCTAAGTCCAGGTGGCAGATCAGCTACGTGTTCACCAAAACGCAAGACAACGCCACGCTCCTGTTCGTCTATGGCGTAGAAAGAATCGAATGTAAACCAGGCAATGAGTGCGATAAAAATAAATGCTGTAGGCAATGCTGCACCACTGCCATCTCCAGATCCATTGGATGACTTATTGCCAAAAATTCCACCAAGACCTTGCTGCATCTTGCGTACAATTTCATCCAGATCTGGTGGCCCATCACCATTGCTCTTTTTACCCCCCTTATTACCCCAGGGATCTTTACCATTATTACCGTCAGGTGGTTCGTTCCAACCCATTATATGTATATCTCCAATTTTCAGGCATTACGCCAAAAGTGATTTAATTCTATTCATGTCATTGTCAACGCTGTGTATTATCTCACTGTAGCAAGACATCTTCCAGACCCGATTCCATGCTTAATTTATGGCTTAACTCCTGCATCTTTGCCTGGCTCAATTCCAGACCGGATTCTCGGAAAAGTTGGTCTAATCTATGCGATTCCATATCGACTTCCATCATCCAACCGCCTTTCTCGCCGCATTCTTCATTTCGTACAACACCCATACTAAACAAGTGAGCACGTAATTTTCCTGCAGAAGCGGGCAAATTCAGCCGGTGATGCTGGACCTTGGAGCGGATGAACGTGGTAATTGTATCTAATAAGCCTTCAATTCCCTCGCCGGTCCTGGCCGACAACCAGACCCTCCCCGGAAAACCATTCTCATCTGTTTCTACCCTTGCGCTCAACTCTCCATGCTGATCAATCTTGTTATAAACCTCGATTTGCGGTACGTCTTCTGCGCCAATTTCATTGATAACCAGATTAACCTGTTCCATCTGACTCTCACGTTGCTCACCGGTAACATCAACAATATGCAGCAGTAAATCAGCTTCCCGAGTTTCCTCCAGAGTTGCGTGAAACGCATCCACCAAATCATGAGGAATATGCCTGATAAATCCTACGGTATCAGTCAAAATCACCGGGGTTGCAGGTGCTAATTCGATACGCCGGAGTGTCGGATCAAGTGTCGCAAAAAGTTTATCGGCGGTATAAACCTTCGAACCCGTGAGTCGATTAAATAAAGTCGACTTGCCAGCATTGGTATAACCCACCAGAGATACAACTGGTATGTGCGATCTGCTGCGTCTTTTTCTGCCTTGTTGGCGCTGGCGCCTGACCTTCTCCAAACGTGCGTTGATTGATTTGATTCGCTTACCTATCAGGCGACGATCTGTTTCCAACTGGGTTTCACCCGGCCCCCTTAAACCAATTCCACCTTTCTGCCGTTCCAGATGTGTCCAACCTCTAATCAGGCGGGAAGATAGATGCCTTAACTGGGCCAGTTCGACCTGCAATTTTCCTTCAAAACTTCTGGCACGTTGGGCAAATATATCAAGAATCAACCCTACTCGATCAACTACTCTGCACTGACAAATTTTCTCTATATTGCGTTCCTGTCTTGAACTAAGGATATGATTAAATATGACGACATCGGCCTGTTTTTCGATCACTGCCTGCTTGATCTCTTCGACTTTACCACTGCCGAT
>JAKZTI010000019.1:0-3237 GCA_047517145.1 Gammaproteobacteria bacterium | reverse complement strand
CAATATATGTTGACCCTGGCTCTGGTAAAAAAACTGGGGATAGATCAACCTGAATATATACAAAATGAATTGTTTTTTGGAAATGCCTCGACTTATAAATGTGACTATGATGTAGCAAGAATCGCCGGATCTCACTCTATTCCTCACCTGCTTGTTGGATCAAAACTGTTAAATAAAACATTACATTTTCCCAAATATCTTGTTTTAGTTAGAGATATGCGTGCTTCGCTAGTTTCTAATTTTGAAAAATGGAAAGACCATGTTGAATATACTGATTTCTCAACCTTCATTCGTGGAGATGAAAGAGGCAAACGATTTAATAGTGACATCTGGTGGTGTATTCGTTTTTATAATGCCTGGGGCAGGGTTCTCGAAAATATTCCCGACACGACAATGTTTATCAGATACGAAGATTTAACTACAGATACATTTGATATATTAAAAAATATTACAGTCTTTCTTGAACTGGATTTAAACGATGATCAGATTCAATTCGGCATTGATGAAGCGTCGAAAGATAAAATGCGAAAAAAAATGAGCCCCAACCATTTGACTGTTGTCAGGAAAGATAGCCGGGATCCTGACGCCTGGTTTTCAAACGAAGACAAGCAATTTTTTATTGATACCTGCGCTGATCACCTTAAACATGATTTCGGCTATAAATTCAGCGACATGACTTAAACATGCCTTCCCTGCCACCTACTTGCCTGAACTTCTTAACATGAATATAAGCAGTCCTGTTAATAGTTTTACTGTTCGCAACAGCTACATCTTTCAATATTCCTGTTTACATCCTGGCGAGAATATTTAATGTCGAATGTTCTTATTATTAAATTAGGCGCGCTCGGTGATGTTGTGATGGCGACTTCTTTGATTAAGCAAATTCAATCTTTTCATTCAACAGACAATCTTTTTCTGCTTACCTCTGAGCCGTTCGATACGATCTTCAGTGCATGGAAAGATTTGACTGTTCAAACCATAAAAAGAAAAGGTTTTCGGAACAATCTACGCACTATTGCGTGGATCAGAAAAAAACACTTTGAGTCTGTGTATGATTTGCAATCAAACGATAAAACCGGCCTGTATTGTGCCTTATCAGGAATTCACAGGAGGGTCGGCAATCATCCACGATACCCGTATAACGTCCACCCTGGGGATCCTTATAAAGGACAGTGCCACATTTACGATCGTATGCTGGCCGTACTCAAATCTGCCGGCCTACCGACCAAATATACTGCCCCATCCTTGCCTGCATCAGACCAGGAAAAGCAACGTATTAGAGCATGGTCAGCTAAAAACAAACTGGTTAAAGATGACTTTATCATTATTCATGCGGGTGGCAGTAAACAACACCCTGAAAAACGCTGGCCCTATTATGCAGAGCTTGCAGAAACACTGTCTGCCAGAAACAAATCCATCGTTTGGGTTGGTGGAAACGACGATATTGAAATAAATAAGAGCCTGTCTTTAATCGCTGGCGTAAATGCATGTATGCAATTTACATTTACCGAATTGGCAGAGCTCAGTCGGCACGCATCATTTGCTATGACCAATGATTCTGGCCCTATGCATGTTCTTTCGTGCTCCGGCATTCCGGTTTACGCATTCTTTGGTCCGACAAACTGGCAACGTAATCATGCTATTGGCCAAAGAGATCATGTCTTCTCGTCCCAAATAATATCTGCAGGCGAGACTTCTGGCGGACCTAATGACTCTGTGTTTTCCCCTGTCTCACTTGATAAAATAAATTTATCGTATGTCATGGATCGACTAAAGATGGATGAGTGCATTTAAATCAGGCGCAAAGTCCCTCATATACCTGCACAATATTCGGAACAACAACATTTTCTGAATAGGCCTTGTTAAAAACACAAAGCGCTTTCTCTGCTTTCTTAAGACGTCCGTCTTTGTCGCTTATAGCAATAATCAATGCCTTCGCGAGCGCATCTACGCTCCCCGTTTCAACCAGATATGACGTTTCTTCATCCAGGATTTCGCTTGGGCCCTGGGTTCGTGTAGATATTAACGGCTTACCCTTTGCCATAGCCTCGAGCATGATAATGCCAAAAGGCTCATCAAGCGAAGGCAAGACAAATATATCTGCCTTCTCCAAAAAATCACTTATAGAGTCGACCCAGCCACAAAATTCAACATGATCGTTTATACCAAGATCCTCACTGAGACGTTGTAAGTCGTTTTTCTCTTTGCCGTCCCCTCCTAAACGCAAGCTTACCTGAGGCCCAGACTCAATCACTTTACTAAACGCTTTTAACAAGATGTGAAACCCTTTCTTTTCGACCATCCTGCCACAACTAGCTATAACAAGGGGCTTGTTGACATGATGTGACACGGCTTTTACTGCAGGTAGCCGTGAGAAATTAGGAATTACTTTTGTCTTTTCCGGGGGTATTCCTTCCCGGAAAAGATATTGTTGCTGATCTTTTGTTGTTGTAATAAAAACATCAACATTCTTATAGTATTTCAAATCAACATAATTGTGAGTCTTTACAACTAAAGGGATCTTGTTTTTTTTGCAAATTTTGCCTGCCATATATGCCCCTCTGGCCAAGTGAGCATGCACAATGTCCGGCTCGAAACGTTCGATCGCTTTTCTCATCTTGCTCAGAGAAACTATGTCCCACCAGCCAGCAACAGAAAACGACACGACAGTGATCCCAGGAATGCCGGTCAAGCGATTTATTTCCTGAAAATCACGATGGCAAATAACTTGTAACTTGTGTCCGTCTTCGGCCAGAAGCGAAGACAAATCCACGAAATATCTTTCTGCGCCACCAAATCCCGTTGCCAACATTAATTGTGTTATTTTCATTTTGACATCATCTGTTTTTGCAATAGCCCTACAACATCATCCACGGTAACATTATTTATATTCTGCTTTTCGCCAACCAACCATAAAGTCTTTTCTCCCCAGGGCCGATAACGTTCTGGTTCGCCTGTTCCGAAAATTGTTATTGTCGGTGTCCCGGCAGCGCTTGCTATGTGCCCAAGGCCAGAATCGTTTCCAACAAACAAAACCAGGCGTTGCTGTATAGCGACAGCCTGAAGAATACCAGTCATTCCACACAGGTTAATACATGGGACATCAACCCTCGAAGAGATATAGTCTGAATATTCCTTGTCCCGGCTATCCCCCAAAAAAACGACAGCATCAAAAAACTCTCCCGCTTTTTCCACCAGTGATAGATAGTTCTCTTTAGGCCATATTTTTTTCTCGGA
>JAKZTI010000018.1:0-3323 GCA_047517145.1 Gammaproteobacteria bacterium | reverse complement strand
GTATCGGTTACATGGATAGACTCGATTATGTCTCCATGATGTGTAATGAGCATGCATATGTGATGGCAATAGAAAAATTGATGGGTATTACGCCACCGATTCGCGCGCAATATATCCGTGTTATGTATGCTGAAATTACTCGTGTGCTGAATCATCTAATGTGGTTGGGAACACATGCACTGGATGTCGGTGCCATGACCATGTTCCTATATTGTTTTCGTGAGCGTGAAGATCTCATGGACTGTTATGAAGCGGTCTCGGGCACGCGTATGCATGCAACTTATTTTCGTCCTGGTGGTGTCTACAGGGATCTGCCTGATGATATGCCTCAATATGAAGTTTCAAAATGGCATAACGAAAAGGAGGTCAAAAATATGAACCAGGATCGACAGGGTTCTCTGCTTGATTTCATCGAAAGATTCACAGAGAAATTTCCCGGTTGTGTCGATGAGTATGAAACACTTTTAACGGACAACAGAATCTGGAAACAACGAACCGTTGATATTGGTGTAGTTTCGGCTGAAAGGGCATTGCAGCTAGGGTTTACTGGTCCCATGTTGAGAGGCTCCGGTGTTGAATGGGATCTTCGTAAAAAACAAACCTACGACATTTATGACAGGGTTGAGTTTGACATACCTGTCGGTACCAATGGTGATTGTTATGACCGCTACCTGGTCAGAGTCGAAGAGATGCGTCAATCGAATCGAATTATTAAACAATGTATAGATTGGTTAAATCAAAACCCGGGGCCAGTGATTCTGGATGACCCTAAATTCGCCCCACCAAGGCGTGAAGAGATGAAAGGCGATATGGAATCTCTTATTCATCACTTTAAATTATTTACCGAGGGCTATTGTGTGCCAGAAGGTGAAACCTACGCAGCTGTGGAACACCCCAAAGGCGAGTTTGGAATTTATTTAATATCGGATGGAGCGAATAAACCTTACCGGGTAAAGATTCGTGCGCCTGGCTTTGCCCATTTGTCAGCCATGGATGAAATGGTCAGAGGCCATATGTTGTCTGATGTGGTAGCGATAATTGGTACACAGGACATAGTTTTCGGAGAGATTGATCGGTAGGTAGTAGATAGTAGGTAGGGTTAGCTGTCCCCATATGTCACCTACTACATAACACCTACATGAAACAATTGAATAATTTATAAAGAATGAAAGAAGCAATAATACAACTCAGTAATCATACTAGATCAGAAATTGATCGCTGGATTGCAAAATATCCTGCAGATCAGAAACAGTCTGCGGTTCTGGCTGCCTTACTGGAAGTACAGCATGAAAATCAGGGTTATTTAACTACTGAGTTGTTGGACGCGGTTGCAGATTATCTTGAGATGCCGCCTATTGCTGTTTACGAAGTCGCTTCTTTTTACTCCATGCTGGAAACAGAAAAGTGTGGTCGGCATAGTATTTCTGTTTGTACCAATATCTCATGCATGCTCAATGGTTCCGATGAGATTATGCAGCATATCGAGAATAAACTGGGTATCAAGGAAGGTGAGTCAACCGAGGATGGTCGTTTCCTCATCAAACAGGAAGAGGAATGTCTTGCTGCCTGTTGTGGTGCACCGATGATGATGGTTGATCATATTTATCACGAAAACCTGACCCCTGAAAAGGTCGACGAAATCCTGGATAAACTGGAGTAGCATTCGCATGGAAAAGTTGAATCAGGTTTGCTACGCAACACTTCAGTTTGAAGAACCCTGGACGCTTGAAAATTATCGTCAGGTTGGTGGTTATGAAGCATGGACAAAGATTGTTAATGAGAAGATTCCTCCTGAAGATGTGATTGAAATTGTAAAAGAGTCTGGCTTACGTGGTCGTGGTGGTGCTGGTTTTCCTACGGGACTGAAATGGGGTTTCATGCCACGCGATATGGATAGCCCAAAGTATGTTGTTTGTAACTCGGATGAAAGCGAACCGGGAACCTGTAAAGACCGTGATATTTTACGCTTCAATCCGCATTCTTTAGTCGAAGGTTTAGCGATTGCCTGTTATGCCATGAGTACCAAAGTGGCATATAACTATGTGCGTGGCGAATTCATGGATGAGCCTTATCAACGTTTTGAACAGGCATTAAAAGAAGCTTACCAGCAAGGTTATCTGGGTAAGAATGTCATGGGCTCCGGAGTGGAAGTAGAAATCTATGGCACTTTAGGTGCCGGTGCCTATATCTGTGGTGAAGAAACCGCATTGCTTGAATCACTGGAAGGTAAAAAAGGTCAACCACGTTTTAAGCCACCTTTTCCTGCCACCTTTGGTTTGTATGGTAAACCTACCACGATTAATAACACTGAATCCTTTGCTTCTGTGCCATCTATTATAAAAAATGGCGCCAACTGGTTTGCTGAAATTGGCGTGCCTAATAGTGGTGGCACTAAATGTTTTTCAGTGAGTGGCCATGTTAATAATCCGGGTAATTTCGAAGTGCCTCTAGGCATGCCTTTTGCTGATTTGTTGGAACTTGCCGGTGGCGTGCGTAATGGTAATCAACTTAAAGCCGTTATTCCGGGAGGTTCTTCCGTGCCTGTGATGCACGGTGAAGATATGATGGAAGTAAATATGGATTATGAATCCATTCAAAAAGCCGGATCCTATCTTGGTTCCGGTGCTGTGATTATCATGGACGAGACCACATGCATGGTACGGATGCTCGAACGTATTTCTCGTTTCTATTTTTCAGAATCCTGTGGTCAATGTACGCCATGTCGTGAGGGCACCGGTTGGTTGTATCGAGTAATCAAACGCATCGAGAACGGAGAAGGTGAACAGGAAGACCTGGATAAATTAATTGATGTTGCGAACAAGATCGAAGGCAGGACCATTTGTGCCCTGGGTGATGCAGCAGCATGGCCAGTGCAAAGTTTTGTTAAAAGGTTTCGTGATGAATTTCAGTACCATATAGATAATAAATGTTGTATGCCGGGAACAGTATGACAGACGATATTTTAAATATTGAAGTGGATGGTAAGTCTTTGGAGGCACGACGTGGGCAGATGCTCATTGAGGTGACTGATGCAAATGATATTTATATCCCCAGATTTTGTTATCACAAAAAATTAACTGTCGCTGCAAATTGTCGTATGTGTCTGGTCGAAGTTGAAAAGGCACCAAAACCATTACCAGCCTGTGCTACACCGGTAATGGATGGTATGAAGGTACAGACTCGTTCAAAACTTGCCATCGAAGCACAGAAATCAGTCATGGAATTTCTACTGATTAATCACCCGCTTGATTGTCCGATATGTGACCAGGGCGGAGAATGTGAGTTGCAGGATCTTGCTATCGGTTATGGCGAAGGTGTCTCGC
>JAKZTI010000017.1:0-7859 GCA_047517145.1 Gammaproteobacteria bacterium | reverse complement strand
TGTTGTCTTCCAATGTTTCTATAATGAGTGCAGCGAGTTTATCTAATTTCATATTTAATTATTATATAAATGGTGTGTCTGTATGAAGTCTAGCACTTTATCTGGCAATAATGATTCTGATTTTGCGTTTGATTTCGAATCGGATTGTAAATTATTTCTTATTTGGGTTGATGAGATATCAAGCATGGGAATATCCAGTTTCATAATGCACCCTGCTGCTTGTTGATGCAGATCCTCTACAGACCTTGTGATGAACACATCCATAAAATTCTTTATTTCTTCATTATCTATATTGTCATCGTTTCGCGGACGATTTGTGATGACGATATGCGCATAGCCCAGTAAGGTTTGCCATTGATGCCAGGTATTCAGGGTTTTAAAATTTTCTATTCCCATCAGCAAGCAAAGTGGTGACTCGGAAAATTTTGATCGGAGACCTTTCAGGGTATCAATAGTATATGAAACCCCGTCTCTTCGAAGTTCACAGTCATCAACTTTTAAACGAACCTGGTTATCAACGGCGAGATTCAGCATCTTTAGTCGCTGGTCAGAGGATGCCAGTGGCGGAGTTCGATGTGCAGGGTTGTTTAAAGGAATAAAACGAAGTTCAGCAAGATCCAGTTCTTTAAGGCATGTCGTTGCCAGATGTAAATGCCCATCATGTACCGGATCAAAAGCACCGCCTAAAATACCAATCGGCTGCGTCATTGTCTGATCATTATGATGTAATCATGGGCAAAAACTACAAAGCCTATTCACGAATATGACCATCACCAATGACGATATATTTTTGCGAGGTCAAGCCTTCTAGTCCTACCGGCCCGCGCGCATGAAATTTATCGGTACTGATACCGATTTCTGCGCCAAGACCATATTCAAAACCATCTGCAAAGCGGGACGATGCATTAACCATAACTGAAGAGGAATCTACTTCACGTAGGAACCTGTCTGCGTTATCTTTATCTTCAGTGATAATTACGTCTGTGTGATTTGAGCTGTATTCATCAATATGATTCATGGCTTCTTCCAGGCCGCTAACAATACGTAGTGACATAATAGGCGCGAGATATTCTGTATGATAGTCCTCATTCGTTGCTTGCTTGATGTCAGGTAATATCTTAAGTGACTTTTCATCGCCCCTTATTTCTACGCCGGCCTCTTTGTACATGGGGGCAAGTTTTTTAAGCAATGGTTCAGCGACACTTTCCGCGACCAATAAACATTCCATGGTGTTACATGTTCCATATCGCTGGGTCTTGGCGTTGTAGGCAACCTTGATTGCCTTATCCATATCGGCGTGGTCGTCAATATAGACGTGACAGATACCGTCGAGATGTTTAATCACGGGCATGCGTGCTTCTTTACTGACTCGGTCGATCAGGCCTTTGCCCCCACGAGGGATGATGACATCAACATATTCAGGCATTGATAATAATTCGCCAACTGCGGCGCGATCAGTTGTTTCGATCACCTGTGCGGCGTCGCCAGGTAATCCGCAGGCTTCCAGACCTTGTTTGATTAAAGCGGCAATAGCCTGGTTTGAATTAGCGGCCTCTGAACCTCCGCGCAAGATGGTGGCATTCCCGGACTTGAGACAAAGTGCGGCGGCGTCCGCAGTGACATTAGGGCGTGACTCATAAATAATACCGACCACACCTAAGGGCACGCGCATACGTCCGACTTTTATTCCAGAAGGCATTTCCTCCATCTTCGAAATCTCACCAATAGCATCAGGCAGCTCAGCCACTTGACGAAGTCCTTCTGCCATGGCTTCTATTCTTTCCGGGGTCAGTTCAAGACGATCAAGTGAAGCAGCATCCAGGCCATTTGCGTTGCCTGCTGCAAGATCCAGCGCATTGGTTTCCAGCAGCTTGGCTTGCGATTCGATAATCAGGTCAGCAATTTTTAACAGTGCATTATTCTTGGTGTCGGTATCCGTCTTTGCCATAATGCGGGAGGCAGCTCTGGCGCGTTTACCTATATCTTGCATGTATTCTTTAATATTCATTTTCTTAATGCTGGTGATGAGACCCTAATTATATGTTAAGTATTTAATGTGTTTATGTTATGTCCGGAAAAAGCCAACAGCAAGCTTAGCATGGCATCCCAGACCGTATGTTTATCTGCACTTTTGATGGTCCTGTCCAGTGCATTTGCCTGCGTTAATAATTCATATAATTTATTTACATCATGTCTGTGTAAAATGGATTTTATAGCCTGTTTGCGTTTGTTGTCCCAGATTCGATAGTCAGCAAATAATTTTTCCAGTGAAACACCATTACTTATATGATAGCCCATGGTACAAAGGCGTCGATAATCCCACATCAACGCACCATAAATTGCCATCGGATCCATGCCTTCACTTTTAAGACCATCTAACATTCTCAGCAGACGTTTTGTTTCATTTGCATAAGCACATTCAATAAGGTCGAAGACATCAAAGCGTGTGCTATCAGTCACTGCAGAGACAACATCATCGACAGTGATTTCGTCGCTGTCTACCAGTAAGCAAAGTTTATCAATTTCCTGGCTGGCAGCGAGCATATTACCTTCAACACGATCAGCGATCAGCTGTGCAGCATCTTCCGTAATTGTTTTACTATGTTTTTTTATGCGCTGACGGATCCAGTTTGGCAATTTTACAGCATCAATCGGCCAGACCTGAGTTGTTACACCGACCTTATCAAGAGATTTATACCATTTACTTCTCTGAACCTGTTTTTCCAGTTTGTTACAGGTGATGAGTAAGACATTTTCGCCAGCGAGTTGTTCGGCGTACTCAGTTAAAATCTTTCCGCCTTCGCGTCCGGGTTTGCTGGCACCCATGCGTAATTCAATAAGTCGCCTGCTAGCAAATAAAGACATGCTGGCGTTTTCTTCAATCAATCTGTTCCAGTCAAAGCCAGTGGCCACATCAAGGACAACACGTTCTTCTACGCCTGACTCTCTGGCTTTGTGTCGGATGAAATCCGAAGCTTCATTGAGTTGCAATGGCTCATCACCACTGATCAGGTAAACCGGAGAAAGTCCTTTACGTTCAATTTCGTCAGGTAATTGTTCTACCCTTACTTGCATTACTGAATGGCGGCTCTAAGCCGTCTGAGGACAGACGCGGCAACCTGTTTGGCAATCTCTTTCTTCATGATTGATTCCTCCTGAACTTTGCCCAATACGGAACCCTCATCAAAGGTAAGATCTCGTGTTGCGGCGACAGGTTCTGTTCTGGCTGTTGCGCTTTTATCCTGACTGGTAATTTTGAGCATGGCGGTAAAGCTAATCTGGTATTCCTCTGCTTTACCTGTGGTTGGTGAAACAGACAAAACTTTTGTTTTAAAAACCTCATTACTTAAGGTGACGATATAGTCTGCATCCGATGCACTTGAGACCGGTTTTATTTCAGCATCTAAAAGCTGTCGTTTTACCTCGGAAGTAAGAACATTGGCACCTGAAGATTGAACATAGATGTTTGCATCCTGTAGTCCTTGCAGGTTTGCCCCTCTGAGTTGGAAACCACAGGCACTGAGCCCCATCAATATAAAGGCAAGGCCAACAATAGTAGCTCTATTTAATGGGTTTATTAATGGTCTCATCTGGTGTTTCCTTATTAAATCTGACGTTTTCAGAAGCCTAGCTTATTATGAAACGACGATATTCACCAGTCGTCCAGGCACAACAATGACCTTTTGAATCTCTTTGTCGGCAATAAATTTTTGCACGTTTTCGTCAGAAATGGCGGTTTTTTCTATTTGTTTGTTGTCTGCATCTGTGGCAACGGTAATTTTTGCTCGCAATTTCCCGTTCACCTGCACCACAAGCTGTATCTCATTTTGCACAAGAGCAGAATCATCAATCTCTGGCCAGGCCGCATTTATCACGGATCCTGTATGGCCGAATTCCTGCCACAGGATATCGGTAATGTGCGGGACAATCGGAGACAAAAGTAAAATAGATGTCTCCAGTCCTTCACGCATGATCGCCTTGCCATTATCAGAGTCATCTTTTGCCTGAGACAGGGCGTTGCTTAATTCCATGACAGCGGCAATCGCTGTATTAAATGTATAGCGACGACCAATGTCGTCATTCACCTTGCTAATGGTGGCATGAATTTTAAGACGTAATTTTTGCTGCGCGTCTGTAAATTTGTCCTTTTTTAATTCAGGTGGCTCGCCTGCCTGTAGATGTTCGGCAGAGAGTTTCCAAAGTCTTTTAAGAAAACGATATGCACCCTCAACCCCGGCGTCAGACCATTCCAGGCTTTGTTCGGGCGGAGAAGCAAACATAGTATAAAGACGAACGGTATCGGCACCATAACGATCGATCAGACCCTGTGGATCTACTCCATTATTTTTGGATTTAGACATCTTTTCGATAGCGCCAATGGAAACTTCCTTTCCATCTTTTTGTAATATCATCCGGACTGCAGCACCTTTATCGTCATGTTCGACTGTGACATCGGCCGGATTAAACCATTCTTTGGAACCATCATCATTGATACGGTAATAGGTTTCGGCGATGACCATGCCCTGTGTTAGTAATTTACTGAAAGGTTCATCGTTTTCTACCAGCCCTTCATCCCTCATGAGCTTGTTAAAAAAACGTGCATAAAGTAAATGCAGGATGGCATGTTCTATACCACCTATATATTGATCAACGGGTAGCCAGTATTTGGCGCGGTCATCCAGCATCGACTCGGAGGCATCTGGACAACAATAGCGGGCGTAATACCAGCTGGATTCAAAAAAAGTATCAAAGGTATCTGTTTCACGAACCTCACCATTACCGAGGTCATAAAACGCCGGCATTTTTTTCAGCGGTGATCCTGAGCCATCAACGATGACATCTACTGGTAGGCGAACGGGAAATTCTGAGGCTGTTTTCGCTTCACCATCTGCATCCGTAATAATGGGAATGGGACAACCCCAGTATCGCTGTCGGGAAACACCCCAGTCACGCAAACGGAAATTGATCTGCTTTTCACCTTTGCCATGTTCCTTCAGCCAGTCGGCGATCGCATTAAACGCAGCTTCAGAGTCCAGTCCATCAAAAGGCCCGGAGTTTCTGAGCATGCCTTTTTCAAGGTACGCTTCTTTTTCGATACTGCAGTCTGAACCATCGGCGCTGAAAACAACCTGTTTGCGCTCGATGCCATATTTTTCAGCGAATTCCCAGTCACGTTGGTCATGCCCCGGGACGGCCATCACCGCTCCGGTGCCATAGCCCATGAGCACGAAGTTCGCGACATACAGCGGTACGTCTTCACCACTAACTGGGTGAATAACGCTGAGTCCCAGGGCCAGGCCTTTCTTTTCCATGGTCTCCATTTCGGCCTCGGTGACGCCGCCCTTCTTACATTCTTCTATGAAGTCCGCCAAATCGGGGTTGGACTCAGCGGCTTGCAAGGCAAGTGGATGTTCAGCAGCAACAGCAACATAGGTAACACCCATTAAGGTGTCAGGGCGAGTGGTATAGATACCGATCTTCTCTTCGCTGTTTTCAAGCTGAAAATCCATATACACACCTTCAGACCGACCTATCCAGTTACGTTGTTGTGTCAGCACCCGCTCCGGCCAGCCCGGAAGTTTATCCAGGTCATCCAGCAATTCCTGTGCATAGTCTGTGATCCGGAGAAACCATTGTTCAATATTACGTTTCTCTACAACTGCGCCTGAGCGCCAACCCTTGCCATCGATCACTTGTTCGTTGGCCAGAACGGTCTGGTCTACAGGATCCCAGTTCACTGTCGCTGTTTTACGATAGGCTAGGCCCTTGTCTACCAAACGAGCAAATAACCATTGTTCCCATTTGTAATAATCCGGATCGCAGGTGGCCAGTTCACGATCCCAGTCATAGGCAAATCCCAGACGTTGCAACTGTGCCTTCATGTATTCGATATTTGAACGTGTCCATTCAGCAGGCGGCATGCCACTGTTAATCGCGGCATTTTCTGCGGGCAAGCCAAAGGCATCCCACCCCATCGGTTGCATGACATTTTTCCCCTGCATGCGTTGATAACGTGAGATGACATCGCCAATGGTATAGTTTCTGACGTGTCCCATATGTAACTTGCCACTGGGGTAAGGAAACATGGACAGGCAGTAAAATTTTTCCCTGGAGGGATCTTCCGTAGCCTTGAAGGCCTGGGTGCTTTCCCAGTTTTTCTGGACGTCTGTTTCTATGCTTGAAGGGTCGTAATGCTGATCCATGTGTAAATAATATTTTCGCCTGTTATAAAGGCGCAAGGATACAGTAGGGGGTGTGGTGCGAACAAGGTAAGCGCAGAAGAATACCTGAATGAATATCAGGCAGAATGGGGCCACTTCTCTGCATCCATGCAGTCGCGGCATAAGGCCGTCCTTGGCCAAAATCAGGCCTCCTGTTGAAGGAGGCCTGATTATTATATTACTAACAGTTTAATTATCTGTGACAGACAGATTGTCCATATTTTTTTCAACAATCGACGGCCCTACGCCGCGAACATCAGCAAGCTCTTCTACAGATTTGAAGGATCCGTTTTGTTCGCGATAGGCAATGATGGCCTCTGCACGTTTTTCCCCAACGCCTTTAATTGAAGTCATTAACGCCTCTTTGTCAGCAGTATTGATATTGACTGTCTCTGCAAACAAGACTATTGGGATCAAAAGACAAACAGCGAGAAGTGTTTTTTTGATTATTTCCATTATGTGTTCTCCTTGATTTATATTGTAAAACTCCGTGTTGCCGCATTACCTTGCAGCCGATTTGATCCTAGCGCATGTGTTTGATCTTTAGAATCCTCCAGATGGGGTGTTTTGACAGGCAATATATTCGGGTGATATTTTCAAATAGCCTGCCAACTCCTTTATAATTGGATGCAGTTTGCTTATATCCACTTTTTTGAGCGGAGTTTTCAATCATTGAAGACGGTTTTCGATAATCATCTATTGAATAAGCGATGCCTGTCGGTATTTCTTGTCCTGCTATTTATTCAGCCGCTGCAAGGTGTTCTGGCTGCCGAGTATAAGGAGAGTGAAAAGCCAATTGAGGAGATCATTGAGGAAGAGAAAGATCCTGATGAGTCAGTTCTAATGGAAGAGCCGGAGGAAGCGGTAACCAAAGATACTGTCGAGGAGGAGGCGGTACTTGAAGAAGAGGAAGAAGAAATAACAGAAGAACCAGCCATACCAGAGGAAGAGCTTCCACCCGAGGAAGAAGCCATACCGGATGAAGAAAAGGGGATGCCCAAACTAACTCCTGTACCAGAACCAGAAGCAAAACCAAAGGAAAAACCAAAAGAAAAAGAAAAACCTCCTGAAAAGAAAAAGAAACCCAGGAAAAAAGTCGAAAGGCCAAAAGGTTTTTTTAAGGGAGCCAGGATAGAACTCAAATCACGGACAGTTTACTTCGACCGTGATACCGTTGGTGGGATCGACCAAGAATCCTTTGCCACAGGCGGTTCTCTCATGTTTCGTTCTGGCAAATGGAAAGATTTCTTTACGGTCTATACCGAAGTATTTACCTCACAGAAATTATACGGTGATATTGATCGGGACGGAGCGCAACTCCTTCGAGAAAAGCAGAAAGAACTGACCGTATTGGGTACGGCCTATGCACAGTTCGATTATAAGAAGGTTCGTCTCAGGCTGGGACGACAGGATTTCAGCCTGCCCTATGTCAACCGGAACTATTCACGCATGATTCCCAACACCTTCGAGGCCTATGCCGTGACCGCGAAACGAGGGTGTAAGTCGTCAAAAGATTTGGGACACAACGTCTAAAAAGTTAAGAGAGACTTTCATTCATTATAGTCTTGTTTCATCGGTTCATATATAAACTTAAATTTACTTTTCTCCTCTGTTGTAGCGTTTCGTATTTAATGATGG
>JAKZTI010000016.1:0-16929 GCA_047517145.1 Gammaproteobacteria bacterium | reverse complement strand
GTTGTGGGGCACTCCCCAGTCTCGGTGAAGTGCTGCCAGACAACAGAACCAAATATCAAAGAAGCCAATCGCTTCCTGATTTGGAGGTGCCGCCAGACTTAACCAGTGAGGCGCTGAACGATCCATTGGTGATACCAGATGAAGAAGATGCCAATACGCTGTCTGAATTTCAACGGCGAAAAAATATGCGCCAGGGTGGACAAATGTCTGATGCAGAAATGGCACTGCTGAATAATGCCGATGAAAAGTGGCTGTCAGTACAGGGAACAACATTCACAATCTGGCCAAAGCTGCGTGAATTCTGGTTGGCCAAAGGTTTTGAGATGGATCTTGATGATGCTGAACTTGGTGTATTGGAAACACAGTTCAGGGAAATTTCAGTCGATGGTGTGGTGACACATAGAGAAAAATTCAAGGTATTTTCGGAAGAAGGTGGAACACCTGGAAACTTGATATTGTTCCTTTCAAGTGAATCACAGGAAATAATCATTCTCAGTGATGGTAATTCTGAATGGATAGGCCAGGAGAGCAATGAGGAACAGGTTAAAGAAGTGATCAGTGAATTGAATGTGCATTTTTATGGTGAGTCTACGGCAGCAAGTACATCGTCTTCTGGTTCAGATCAAACATTTATCCCAGAGAGTCCGGTAGCCAGAGCCGAAATATTAAATGCGGGCGAAGGTAAGGAATATTTGACTATCCCTGATGAATTTTCCAGAGCATGGCGCAATATTGAAGGTGCGATCAGTGAGTCTGGTATGTATATCGAGGATAAAGACATTGAAAAAGGTATTTACTTTGTCATCTACTATGCTGCTCCAGATGAGGAAAAGAAAAGTCTAATAGATAAACTTAAATTCTGGGGAGACGATGATGAAGATGGCAAGGTATTCCACATCAGCCTGACTGGTGTCGGTGATAAAACGGAGGTCGTTGTTCTCGATGAAGAAGACCAATGGATAGTAAGTAAGGATACTACTCGTATATTGAGTATGCTACAGAGTCAGTACAATAGATTGTCAAGATAGCAATAAACTGCTGTTGCTTACTTCTTTCTAACATGACGCATCAGGCGTCTGCGTTTCTCGATTTGCCTGTTTGTCAGGATGTTCTTTCTGTCCTTGTACGGATTGTCCCCCTGCTTAAAATCTATCAGAACGGGTGTTCCTACCAGCTTTAATTGTTTTCTCATTTGCTTGGACAAATAACGTTTGTAGGATTCCGGGACACGATCGGTTTGATTACCGTGCACAATAATTCGTATCGGATCATGTCCACCTAGGTGGGCATAGCGTAATTTGATACGTCTGCCATGAACCACGGGTGGTGTATGGGCCTGGGTTGCCTGTTGCAGGATCGCCGTTATCTTTGAGGCGGCTGGTTCAATAGAGATTGATTTTGAAATCTTATTGATTGATACGAACAGCTTGCCAACTCCACTACCATGTAATGCTGATATAAAATGAATACAGGCATAATCAATAAACCCCAGTTTACGATCCAGTTGCGCCTTTATTCTGTTTTTATGTGATAGCTCTAATCCATCCCATTTGTTAATTGCAATAATCAATGCCTTACCGCTGTCAACAATCAACCCGAGCAAGGTGGCATCCTGTTCTGTGATGGCCTCATGTGCATCGAGCACAAGAATCACAATTTGTGTGTTATCGATTGCCTGAAGTGATTTCACGATACTAAATTTTTCGATGACATCATTAACCTTTGAACGTCTTCGTATACCTGCTGTGTCAATCAAGGTGTAAGGTGTTCCATCACGTTCAAAAGGAATGGCAATACTATCGCGGGTAGTCCCGGGTTGATTAAAGGTGAGCATGCGTTCCTCACCAAGAATCCTGTTAGTCAGTGTGGATTTTCCAACGTTGGGGCGACCAAGAACCGTGATGCGTAAACCATGCTTGGTTTTATCTTCATCTTCTGACTCAACAGGTAATTGCCTGATAACTTCATCCAAGAGTTGACGAATACCTGTGCCCCGTTTAGCCGAGATAGCAAAGGGGCCACTAAAACCTAGACGGTAAAAATCAGACAAAACGATATCTGCGTCAAGTCCCTCGGTTTTGTTGCCAGTTAGAAAGATACGATCACACATTGGGCGCAACACCTCGGCGAGATGTTCGTCTTCTGATGTCAGGCCATCACGTCCATCAACCAGCCATATCAATATATCTGCTTCTTCTATTGCACGTAATGAATGATCGGAAATCAGGTTGGAAATATTTTCTGAATCTTTATCGTTTCGACCTAAACCGCCGGTATCAACCAGTATGAATTCACGCCCTTGATGATTGCCAAATCCATATTGGCGATCACGCGTAACCCCGGGCCGATCTGCAACAAGTGCATCACGACTGCGCGTGAGAAAATTAAATAAGGTGGATTTGCCGACGTTGGGGCGACCAACGATGGCAATAACGGACTTCATATGTATTTTCCTGCTTATTGAGAAGTATAAGCACTCAGCGTTCCATCACTGCTGTATGCGTAGACAATGCCTTCAACTGCAACAGGCGGTGCTAAAATTGGATTCTTAGAAACCTGTGTGCGCGCGACAAACTGACCGTTGCTCTTATCCATCCAGTGTAAATAGCCTTCCAGATCGCCGACAACGACAAGATCGCCAATGGTGGCAGGGGCGGTTACCTGTCTGGCGTATAAATTCTCCTGTTTCCATACAGAATTACCAGATGATCGTTCTAGTGCCCAGATGTAACTTTGGTCGTCTGTAATATAGATATTGTTCTCATCTACGGTGAGTCCCGCGTAGGAAGAAATATCACGTGTCCAGGTGATCCGACCATTTTCCAGAGCCACCGAGGCAAGACGTCCCTGAAATGTCGCAACGTAGATGTCATTACCAATAATCACAGGCTCCGAATCAATATCAACCATTCTTTCCAATTGAGAACGACCAGATGCAAGTGAGACACTTGTCTCCCAAATTAACTTTCCTGTGTGCAATTCAATCGCAGAAATGCGACCACCATCAAAACCAGCAATGACTATATCGCCTGTAATGACTGGATTACTGGTGCCGCGCAATGTTAATGAAGGGACAGTACGATCGTAGATCCACAGACGGCTTCCGTCATTTGCATCAAGTCCAAAAATTTTACCATCGATTGTACGTGCTACAACAATGCCATAGGCTTCCTGTGGTGCAGACAGAACTTCACTGGAGACTTTAGCCTGCCACAGGAATTCTCCGCTTTCGCTTGCATATGCCAGGACATCACCATTATCTGAACCAATCATGGTGAGTGTTTTGCTGGAACCTGGCCCGCCGGTAATACTCATGTCTGCATCATTTTCCCAAAGCGTGCTGCCGCTGGCTGCATCAATGGCCACCAGATTTCCACGAACATCTGCGACAAAGACTTTGCCTTGAATATGAGAAGGTGTGAGCTTGAGGTACTGCTTGGTCGAACCCTTGCCTGTATTTTTTGACCAGAGCTGTGTAATTTCAGCAAGCGTTTCAATCTCCATTAAAGGAGTAGGCGGTTCAGTATTGTCCACGCCACTACTAAATAAATTTTTTACAGTGCCGCATCCCGATAATAAAACGCCAGATAGTAAAATCAGTGTTAAGGCGAAGAAAAAACAACGGCTGCCTGATAGCATCAGAGCTGATTGGCTCCCAGGTCATCCAGTTTCATTTGTACAATAGATTGATTACCATGGATGCTATTTTGTGTTGCCAATGCTTGTGTATAGGCATCCTGAGCAGCTTTTGAATCGCCTTGTTGCAACAAAATATCGCCACGTAGTTCATGATAACTTGATGCAAATTTTCCTGGATCACTCTTTTCAAGCAAAGACAAGGCAGCGTCTTTATCACCTTCTACCAGCAATAAACGAGAAAGTCGTAACCTGGCAAGATGCCTGAATTCATCGTTATTTGTGTTATCAAGAACCCATTGAAGATGGATTATTGCAGATTCGATGTCGTCTTTCTCCACCGCTTCACGTGCTTGCAGTAATGATGAGAAAGTCGAATATGGCGTTGATTTGTAGTCCTGAATTAACTGGTCTGCAATCGCCGTTACATCTGCTCCTTGTTCCTGACGGGTATCTGCGGCCATCTGCTCATAAAGATCAGATGCATTTTCTCCCTGTACCACAAGGTGATCTTGCCAGCCTCGCCAACCGAATATGGCAATCAGGCCTAGGGCGATACCACCTATGATTGATTTACCGTTCTCTTCCCACCACTTTTTCAGGTGTTCAATTTGTTCTTCGTCTGTTCTATTACCTTCCAAAATTCTCTCCTCTAAAATTTTATTCCCTGGAATTCGCTGAAATTTCGGGGAATAATAAACTCAGCTGCCGGATGATAATGATGCTTTAGGCATCGTGCAATGGTCTCTTCAAAACACTAAAGGCAGCTATTCAATGCTTTTCGCCAATATTTCACCAATATTGTCCCAGGAAACGGATTCCTGCTCAGATTTGTCTCTTAATGACTTGAAGCCCACGGTCCGATTTTCTATCTCATCACTACCCAGAATCAGGGCGAATAACGCACCCGATTTATCGGCACGCTTGAACTGGCTCTTAAAACTCCCGCCACCGCAATGGGTCAGTAGCCTGAGTTGCGGTAGTTGGTTACGCAAGTTCTCAGCCAGCTTCATGCCTGCAGCAGTGACTCCATCTTCAGTAGATAAAATAAAATAGGCATGCAGCGGCTGTGCTTCAATCTCACTGCCATTAGTTTCAATCAGCGCCATCAAGCGTTCCATCCCCAGCGCAAAGCCGAAAGCGGGGACAGGATTGCCACCGAAATGCTCTATCAATCCATTGAAGCGACCACCTGCGCAAACAGCGCCCTGCGCACCGAGCTGATCAGTGACCCACTCAAAGACGGTCTGTCCATAATAATCCAGACCACGGACTAGCCGTGGATTGATCTCATAGGCAATGCCAGTCTCATCTAATATATTTTTTAATTGTTCAAAATGAACTGCAGATTCCTTATCCAGATGATCCTTCATCACCGGTGCTGCGTTGATCAATTCCTGTATGTCCGGATTTTTACTATCAAGAATACGTAATGGGTTTGTGTGGAGCCTGCGTTGGCTGTCTTCGTCCAACTGCTTGTCGTGTTGTAAAAAATATTCTATCAGTATCTCACGATACTTGGCCCTTGCCTGAGCAGTCCCCAGAGAGTTCAATTGCAGGCATAGATCTTTTACTCCAAGTTCACGCCACAGGCGTGCACTTAATATGATCAGTTCAGCGTCTATGTCTGGTCCATCAAAACCAAAGGCCTCGACGCCAATCTGGTGAAATTGTCTTTGCCTGCCTTTTTGTGGTCTTTCATGTCTGAACATGGGGCCCATATACCAGAGTTTTTGTGTCTGATTATGGAATAAACCATGTTCAAGTCCTGCCCTGACACAACTTGCTGTGCCTTCTGGTCGTAAGGCCAGACTATCGCCATTACGATCTTCAAAGCTATACATCTCCTTGGTAACAATATCGGTCTGCTCGCCGATGGATCGAGCGAATAGCTCGGTTTTCTCGAGTATGGGTATACGGATTTCCTGATAGCCATAATTATTCAGGATATCTGTGATTTTCTTTTCTACAAACTGCCAGCGACCTGTCTCGTGCGGCAGGATGTCTGACATACCACGGATGGCTTGTAATTTCTCAGACAAAGCTTTCTCCCGGGAAATAAATCATTCTGAAATTTGTGTGGGTCATAATGTTAGTGCGTCAGTATACCAGCGTGTCAATAAATATGAGTCATTATGTAGTTGCTATGAGAGCTGTTTCCAGATCAGAAATCAGGATAACTCTCTGGACTGATGGATGCAGCTTATGACGCTTTAATTAACACGCCTAAAAGATTATTCCGTGGAAATTACTCCAATATAAAACGGGCAACGCCTGCTTTGGTATATTTGCTTGTATCGAAAGCATTACCTCTGAAATTAACAGAAACAGCCCTGGCGTTACCGAGCTTGACTGATAATGGCGCTGCGCCAGTGATGTTGATTATCTCACCGGGTTTGGCAAGACCACGATAGAGTCTTTCTTCTAAAACGTCATATACCTCAATCCAGGACTCAGCAGTTAATTCCATCTTTAAGGTACCTAAACTTGTCTGTGCATTCTGATTCAATGAATCTTCCGTTGATGAAACAACTTCAGGTTTTGACTTACTGGTTTTGGCCAGATCAACAATTTTCATATTTTTTAGATCACTGTCGTCTAACTCTATCCCATCTATTTCAGATGCCTCGAAAGTGTCCGGGTGATTGACAACATCATAAGTATAGGTAAACCCACCTGGATATTTTCCACCTTCGCTGGTTTTAGAATTACCTGTAAAGAAACCGGTACCGACCATGTGTTGGCCTTGCCACCAGGCAATGATCATAATCACTAATGTAAGAGTAACCAGATAAGTCATCGCTTTAACAGGTTTATCTCTACTACTTGCCTGAACCACAGGTTTCACATCTGGTAGAATCTCTGGAGGTGCTTCGGCTGATCCTTCATAGAGGTTAATGAGGCTATCCGCATTTAGATTAACGGCGCATGCATAACTTCTGATATATCCTCTGACATAGGTTGGCGCTGGTAACTTATCGAAGTCGTTAGCATCCAGTGCTGCAATAAATTCAACTTTTAAGTTAAGTTTGGACGCGATATCTTTTTGAGAAAATGACAACTTTTCTCTGGCCCTGGTGAGTAAGGCTCCAAGTTCATTGCTGTTTTCTATTTGATTTTCTGTCATTGCTTACTTAACCATACTGTCTTTTAACAAGCTAGTTTCCTTGCTATCTGGAAATTTATTCCTCAGTAACAGCTTGTAGCTCGACAATGCATTTTTATCGCCTAGTTCATTTTCAACCTGGACCCCGATCCAAAGACTCTTTGCTGTATGGGAACTTATCTCAAGGTATCGTTGCAAATATCCTCTTGCTGACAGGTAGTTGCCAGTGGCATATGATATTTCAGCCATTTGCAACAGGGCAATAGCGACTTTGGGATTTTTTTTCAAGGCATCTCTATAATATGTTTCAGCGGTATCTAGTTCCCCCTGTTCCATGGCACAGGTGCCTGCATTCGAAAATGCAATTTCCGGTGTTGCATATAATGGATTATTTGCAGCTTTCAGGAAAGTTACCTCAGCTTCATCAAAGCGAGATTCCTGACAAAGGAATTGACCATAATTATTCAGAGTGGAGGAATCAGATCCATTTAAACCAAGCGCGTGCAGGTAATGTTCCTCTGCTTTTACTTTGTTTCCAAGCTGCTGGTATAGAACACCCAGGGCGTTGTATATCGGCGGGTAATTTTTATCCGCTGCTCGTGCCTTTTGTAAGTTTTCCAGGGATTTCTCGAATTCACCGGTTCGTAAATATGCTATTCCAAGATTGAGATTAGTCTGCGCTATATCGTTGGTGCCTCCCGTTGGTCTGGTAGATCCAGAACTACCAGGCGTTTGATTACATCCGTTTGGCCTGAACATAGGAAATAAAGAAGAATAGTGAGAGCAATCTTTCTCATGCCTGATTATCTATTTGATGGTGCTGATGTTTCTTCGCGCGCGCCATGACTTTGCCAACCAGTTGACCGCAGGCTGCATCGATATCTCTACCTCTGGTTTTCCGCGTGACGGTAAAAACACCGCCCTTGATCAAGATGTCTCTGAATTTGTCAATCACCAATGTGCTGGAGCATCTGTAGTCAGTTCCAGGAAATGGATTGAATGGGATCAGGTTAATCTTTGCGGGGATTCCATGCATTAGCTTAACAAGCATACGAGCCTCGGTTTCACTATCATTAATGCCATCCAGCATAACATATTCGAAAGTGATGGTATCCACAGCACGGATTTTTGCGTATCTTTTGCATGCCTCCATTAACTTTGCAATTGGAAAGCTTTTGTTAATAGGTACCAGTTTATTGCGTAGTTCATCATTGGTTGCATGCAATGAAATAGCCAGACTGACGTCACTTGTTTCTGCCAGTTTATCAATTGCCGGAACCAGTCCCGATGTGCTCAGGGTGACCCGTTTGCGCGAAAGTCCATAAGCATGATCTTCCATCATCAGGTTCATGGCGCTAACAACATTATCAAAATTGAGCATGGGTTCGCCCATGCCCATCATGACGATATTACTGATGATGCGGTTTTTATGTTGGTAAACTCCCAGTGCCTGGTTGGCAATCCATAATTGGCCAATGATTTCACCGGTCGTCAGGTTGCGGTTAAACCCCTGCTTGCCGGTAGCGCAGAAGCTGCATTCCAGTGCGCAACCCACCTGAGAAGATATACATAAAGTTCCTCTGTCTTTTTCCGGGATAAATACGGTTTCTATGCTGTTGTTGTTATCAAGCTGGAGTAACCATTTGCGCGTGCCATCTTCTGATATTTGTTCAGAGATTATTTTTGGAAGTTCTATCCTGGCGATGTCAGATAATTTTTCACGAAGTGCTTTACTTAAAGTTGTCATCTCCGAGAAATCGGTGATTCCGTGCTGATATATCCACTTTAGTACCTGGGCGGCACGAAAAGGTTTTTCACCCATGTCGGCAAAATAGGCCTCCATGGATTGTCGATCCAGATCAAGCAGATTGGTTTGCTTGCTCACGTCTATGCCCATATTTCAGGCTCCACGTTTCATGGTTATAGGTTACCGGCTGCGTTCGCAGATTTCCTCTGGCTTGAAGAAAAACTTAATTTCTTCCACCGCTGTTTCCGGCGCGTCAGATCCATGTACTGCATTTTCGTTGGCCCTGCCATCTCTTGCCAGATCATAGCGGATGGAACCAGGAGCAGCGAATTCTGGCATGGTTGCACCCATTAAGGTACGGTAATTTGCAATCGCGTCTTCACCTTCGAGGACTGTGATCATCACTGGGCCAGAGGTCATGAATTCAACCAGCAGTGTATAGAAAGGTCGCTCTTTATGAATAGCATAAAATTCTTCGGCCTGTTCTTTTGTTAGATGTGCCATTTTGGCAGCAACGATTGTCAGGTCATTTGCCTCAAATCGTGAAAAAATCTCTCCAATATAATTCTTCGCTATGGCATCAGGCTTGATTATCGATAGCGTACGTTCAACAGCCATTTACTTACTTGCTCCAAAAAGGGTGCTTAAAGGGGAAATCAGGCTTAGCTGATTAATTAAACGCGCGATTATACGTGCTTGGAATCAAGCGTAAAGCCTTTATCTCACCTCATGTGACGTAAATACGAATAAGCAGTAAATAATCTATCAATCCCAACGATCATCACGTGTTTGAACGATACCGTCTATGATTTGAACAGGAAAAATCGGAATATCTTCATAGGCAGGAGGTGTGAGAGCGGCACCTGTTTTCAGGCAAAATCTCGCACCATGTCGTGGACAGATAATTTGATCGCCATCAAGCAATTGTTCTATCTCCAGTCCACAGCCCAACAAGGGGGAATTGTCATGGCTGCAGGTATCTTCGATAGCAAAATATTCACCGCCGAGATTAAAAACGGCAATTTGTACATCACCCAGATCAACCAGTCTGGCTTGACCCGGGCCAAAGAGTTCTGTGGGTTCTATATTAATCCAGTCTGACATAACAGGGATCTCTAGAAGGAATTATATAAATAAAGGGTGTTAATAAAGGCCAGTTTGTAATCTGGCAGCTTCTGACATCATGGTTTGATTCCATGGTGGATCAAAAGTCAGTTCGACATTGACCTGGGTGACATTAGGTAAGCTACTAATTTTGCTGCGAACATCATCGGCCAGAAATTCACCCATGCCACAGCCGGGGGCAGTCAGTGTCATGGTGATATCGACCTGATTACCCGCTTCGACAGGGGTGATGCTGCAATTATAAATCAGACCGAGTTCGACAATGTCGATAGGAATTTCCGGGTCGTAGCAGGTACGCAGTTGATCCCAGATTAATGTTTCTTCAACACTGCCATCCCCTGTTAACTCATGTGTAGATTCGGAATCATTATTCTCTTCTTCAACCTCAAATCCCAGTGCGTCAGCATCTTTACTGTCCACGCGCGCAAGATTGCCATTGATATTCACCGTATAGCTTCCGCCTAATGCCTGCGTAATATAGACGATACTGTCTTTTTCAAGTTTGATGGGGGTCCCATCAGGTATCAGTGCAGCGTCACAGTCTCGTAACAGCGTGATTGGATCATTATGTTGCATGATTAATTCTCAATTTATCATTCTGTAGTCGCAGCACATGTATCACCTTGCATCGCGGAGTGCAGAGTGTGCCAGCAAAGTGTCGCGCACTTGACGCGTGCGGGGTATTCCTTAACACCCGCAAGGGCAGCAAGCTTTCCAAGTTTTTGCATTTCATCATTATCGGGATTCTGTTCTTCCATGATGAGATTGTGAAAATTCTGAAACAGTTGTTCGGCTTCTTCAGTGGTCATGCCTTTCAAGGAATCTGTCATTAAAGAAGCAGAAGCGACGGATATAGCGCAACCGGAACCATCAAAACTGACATCGGTGATGACATCATCTTCTGTTTTTAAATAAAGATTTAATTTATCACCACACAAGGGGTTATAGCCTTCGGCCACCTGAGTTGGGTTTTCCAGTTTGCCAAAATTTCTCGGGCTGCGATTATGGTCAATGATGACTTCCTGATAGAGATCTTTTATGTCGAACATCAGGCAAACACCTCTCTGGCTTTTTCCATAGCCTGAATCAATCTATCAACTTCTTCAAAGGTATTGTAGAAAGCAAAGGAAGCGCGAGCAGTTGCAGGCACATCAAAATGAGTCATCACCGGCATGGCACAATGATGCCCAGTTCGAATGGCAATACCTTCATGATCAAGAATGGTGCCTATGTCATGAGGGTGAACACTGTCCATGATAAACGATAAAATACTCGCCTTCTGTTCAGCAGTGCCTATTAGGCGCATGCCTTCAATTTGCTTAGCTTTGTTTGTCGCGTATTCAAGCAACTCATGTTCATAAGCGCCAATGGCATCGAGTCCTATGGTGTTGACATAGTCAATGGCTGCACCCAGTCCAACAACGCCGGCAATATGCGGCGTGCCTGCTTCAAACTTGTAAGGCAGATCGGCATACATTGTTTTTTCGAATGACACCATCTTGATCATATCGCCACCACCTTGCCAGGGAGGCATGGCTTCGAGCAACTCTGTCTTGCCGTAAAGTACGCCGACACCCGTGGGGCCAAAAAGTTTGTGACCGGAAAACACATAAAAATCACAATCCAGTGCCTGCACATCCACAGCGGTGTGTGGTGTCGCCTGTGCACCATCAATAATAACAATTGCATTATGTTCGTGGGCACGGTCGATAATAGTTTGAACCGGATTGATTGTTCCCAGGGCATTTGAGATGTGAACCACTGAAACAATCTTTGTTTTTGGACTGAGTAATTTCTCAAATTCTTCAACCATCAGTTCACCGGCATCATTAATCGGGATAATTTTCAGGAGTGCGCCAGTTTGTTCACACAATATCTGCCACGGTACGATGTTCGAATGGTGTTCCATTTCAGAAATAATAATTTCATCGCCGTCTTTAAGATTTGTTCTGCCAAAACTCTGAGCAATCAGGTTGATGCCTTCGGTCGCCCCGCGCACAAAAATAATCTCTTTCTCCGAGCCGGCGTTAATAAAGTCACGTACCTTGCCCCGGGCTTGTTCGTAGTCAGCGGTCGCTCTCTCACTCAAGGTATGTACACCCCGGTGAATATTGGCATTGTCCTGCTGATAATATTTATCAAGTGCCTCGATCACCTGCCTGGGTTTTTGCGAGGTCGCAGCGTTATCAAGGTAGACAAGCGGGTTGCCATTGACCTCTTGATGCAGGATCGGAAAATCCTGACGAATATTTTCAACATCCAATGTAGATGTTTTAATATTATTTGCTGTGCTGGTGCTAGACATTTATTTGCCTTCCTTAATACTATTGGCCGAATTCAAATTGGCCTTGATTAAATCAGCGTCAGGTAAGCGGCCGCCGACGTCGAATTCAAGTTGCTCACGAACAGGCGCAAACTTGATGCGACGAATGACGTCATCGGCAAAGGCAAAGGTCAGTAAACTTTTTGCGGTATCGGTATCGAGACCACGTGAGCGAAGATAGAACAACATGTTTTTGTCTAGCTGGCCAACGGTTGCACCGTGACTACATTTTACATCATCGGCATAGATTTCCAGTTCTGGTTTAGTATCAATCTCGGCGTGATCAGATAACAGGAGGTTGGCATTGGATTGTGCTGCATCTGTTTTCTGTGCATCTTTATGCACAATGACCTTGCCATTGAAGACGCCATGCGCACGGCCATCCAGCACGCCGCGATAATTTTCGTCACTTTGAGTATGAGGTCTGGAATGATTTACCAGTGTGTGGTTATCGACATGCTGGCTACCATTGCCCATGTAAAGCCCGTTTAAAATAATCTTGGCACCATCACCGGCCAGTTCCGTAACAATGTCATTGCGTACGATTGCACCACCTAATGAGATTGAATGTGATTCAACACGGCTGTTACGATGCTGTTTCAGATGTGTGCCACCGATATGAAAACTATCAGTGTTTTCCTGTTGTATTTTGTAATGTTCAAGTACTGCACCATCAGCTGTTTCAATCTCGGTAATGGTATTGGTAAAACCAACAACGCCTTCCAGCCCATGAAAACTTTCAATAACGTTGGCCTGAGAATTTTTACCCAGAACAATTAAATTGCGAGGCACAGTGGCAAGTTTTGATTCTGTAGACGCGGAAACAAAATAAACGACGATAGGATCTTCTATGACGATATTGTCCGGAACATAGATAAATGCACCATCATTAAAGAACGCTGTATTTAAGGCAGCGAATACATGATTATTCGAATCGAGACACTGGTTGAGGCTGGATTCAAGAAGTGCTGGAGTATTGACCAGGGCATCCCGCAGGCTGCCAAGCACAACGCTATCTGGTAACGAGCCTATATTAGAATGTTCGGACGAATACTGACCGTTGATAATGACTAGTTCATGACTGTTTTCCGCATTAAATTTCAGCTTATCCAGATCAGCAGCTTGAATTACATTGTCTGTCGAAGCTGCTGTCACGAATCCAGTTTTGGTAATACGAGAAACATCCGTATATTTCCAGTTTTCATGACGACGTGTTGGGAAACCTGCTTCCTGAAACTGGTCAAATGCAGATTGTCGATGCGCAGCTAACCATGGCAAGGTGTCATTACCCTGTTGTGCGGAAAAAGCCGACTGATAATTTTTTGCCAGCTTATTGGCCAAATTATTTACTTGAGGCGAACTCATGCCGCGTCAGCCTCCTCGCGTACCCAGTCATAACCTTTTTCTTCGAGTTCCAGAGCCAGTTCCTTACCACCAGATTTAATGATCTTGCCATCAGACAAGACATGTACATAGTCAGGGACGATGTAATCCAGAAGGCGTTGATAATGGGTCACAATGACAATGGCACGGTCTTCACTGCGCAGGCCGTTGACACCACTGGCAACAATCTTCAGGGCATCGATATCCAGGCCAGAATCGGTTTCATCGAGAATGGCCAGTTTAGGTTCAAGTAATGCCATCTGAAAAATTTCATTTCGCTTTTTCTCGCCGCCAGAGAAGCCTTCATTCACAGCACGATTTAAAAGTTCTTCTTTCATATTGACGACTTTCATTTTTTCTTTAATCAGCGCCAGAAATTCAAAGGCATCTAGCTCAGCTTCGCCCCGGTGTTTGCGTATGGCGTTCATTGCTGCCTTTAATAAATAAACATTATTCACGCCCGGTATTTCGACAGGATATTGAAAGGCCATGAATATGCCTTCGCGCGCACGAATTTCAGGCTCTATTTCGGTAAGATCCTTGCCTTCATAAATGATCTCGCCACTATCGATCTTATATCCATCGCGACCAACAATGACATTTGCCAAAGTACTTTTTCCAGAACCATTCGGCCCCATGATGGCATGAACCTCACCGGCCTTGATTTCAAGATCAAGTCCTTTAAGGATTTGTTTACCGTCGACAGACGCTTTTAGATTTTTAATTTTTAACATTTTAAATTTAACTATATTTCTAAATGATTTATCCGACCGCCCCTTCAAGGGTGATGCCTAATAATTTTTGTGCTTCAACCGCAAACTCCATGGGTAATTCCTTAAACACTTCTTTACAGAAACCATTGACGATCATATTTATCGCATCTTCTTCCGAGATGCCGCGTTGCTTGCAATAAAACAACTGGTCATCACCGATCTTTGAAGTCGTGGCTTCGTGTTCCACCGTCGCAGTTGAATTTTTCACTTCGATATAAGGAAAAGTATGTGCGCCACATTTATCCCCCATCAATAAAGAATCACACTGGGTATAGTTGCGAGCGTTCTCAGCGGTTTTGGCAATTCGAACCAGTCCTCTGTACGCGTTCTCGGCAAATCGAGCAGAGATGCCCTTGGAGATGATCGTGCTACGAGTATTCTTACCGATGTGAATCATCTTGGTGCCTGTGTCTGCTTGCTGGTAGTTGTTGGTCACAGCGACGGAATAGAATTCACCTACAGAATTATCACCACGTAAAATACAACTGGGATATTTCCAGGTAATAGCGGAACCGGTCTCTACCTGTGTCCATGAGATCTTGGAATTCACTCCTCGACAATCGCCGCGCTTGGTTACGAAGTTGTAAATCCCCCCAACACCATTCTCATCACCGGGATACCAGTTCTGTACGGTGGAATATTTAATTTGCGCATCATCCAGTGCGATTAATTCTACGACCGCTGCATGTAACTGGTTCTCGTCACGCATGGGTGCAGTACAGCCTTCCAGATAACTCACGTGGCTGCCTTCTTCGGCAATGATCAAGGTACGTTCAAACTGCCCTGTGTTGGCAGCATTAATTCGGAAATAGGTCGACAGTTCCATGGGGCAGCGAACACCTTTAGGGATAAAACAAAAAGAACCATCGGTAAACACAGCAGAGTTCAGTGCTGCAAAAAAATTGTCTCCGGTCGGAACCACTGTGCCCAGATATTTTTGTACTAATTCAGGATGATCCTTAACGGCCTCTGAAAAGGAACAAAAAATGACCCCAGCATCAGCAAGCTTGCCTTTGAATGTGGTGGCAACAGAAACACTGTCAAATACGGCATCAACCGCGACGCCAGCAAGCATCATTTGTTCCTGCAGGGGGATACCCAGTTTTTCATAGGTCTCGAGCAATTTAGGATCGACTTCATCCAGACTCTTCGGGCCATCGTCTTTGGATTTTGGTGCTGAATAATATGAGATGGCCTGATAATCGATCTCTTCATGATGAACATGCGCCCATTCAGGTGTTTCCATTGTTAACCAGTGCCGGTAGGCTTCAAGACGCCATTGCAGTAACCATTCAGGCTCCTCTTTCTTTTTTGAAATCAGGCGAATGACATCTTCGTTCAAACCAGGGGCAACGGTATCGGTTTCAATGTCGGTAACAAAACCATGTTCGTATTCGGCGTTGACCAGAGTTTCAACCTGGGCATTCTCGACCGTGGTTGATTCGATATTTTCTGATTGTGATGTCATCAATATTTCCTGATTAATTTATTCACCTGGTTTAAACGCTAAAACTCTCGCCGCAACCACAGGTTTCCTGTGAATTCGGATTTTTAAACTGGAACTCTTCGTTGAGTCCCTCGCGGACATAATCCATTTCCGTGCCTATCAGCATGGGCAGGCTTAGTTTATCGATAAAGATCTTTACACCTTTAGATTCGAAGACTTCATCCTGTTCGGTCGTTTGTTCAGCCGCTTCGACGATATACTGATACCCGGAACATCCGGTAGTCTTGGTCGCAAGACGCAGACCAATGTTGGCATCGTTCTTCGCCAGAAAGCTTTTAACGTGTTCAGCCGCCTTATCGGTCAGCGTGATATCTTTTGAAATGATTGTTTCGCTCATAATCTATTGTCTCTATTTGATTCGTGATGCCTTAATGTGTGGTATCTGATTGTGTGACGGCCTGGTGAGTAAAATCTTTAATCATGGCGGCATCCTGTCGGTCAGCCACATGTTTTACATTATTCATGCGGATAATTTCGCCGAGGGAAATGCCGTTTAAATATTCAGCGATGTTGCGATTCAGACCCATCCACAAATCATGGGTCAAACATCGCACATCACCCGCGCAATTTTGCTGGCCGCCACAAAGCGTGGCATCAATGGGTTCGTCGACGGCATATATCACATGGGCAGGGGTAATGTCATCGGCATTTAACGCCAGGCGATAGCCACCCCCGGGTCCACGTATACTTTCAACCAGACCTTTTTTACGCAGTTTGCCGAACAACTGTTCCAGGTAGGTCAGAGAAATTTTCTGCCTGGCTGAAATCTCCGCCAGATTCACCGGTGCCTGATCATTGTGTAATGCCAGATCCAGCATGGCGGAAACAGCGTAGCGGCCTTTTGTTGTCAGTTTCATCGTTCATTTACCTCGGGTGTAGCCCGAAAAGGGCGGCAATTTTCTCTTTTCTGACTAATTTAGTCAACTATATAGTTGATAAGTTTAGTCGGGATTCGGAGTTTGTATATAGGTTGTTTTACAGAAATGCTTATATAAGGAGTGAATGCTTACTATATAAGTGTATTTTGGGTATGATTTCACTCGGTACATCCTTGTACCTCACCTAGAGCGACATGCTGTCGTGCAAATCGTCAATCCTGACGATTTGTCGCCTTTTGTGGCGAGGTCGTCCACTTGGCGTCTGACCTCCAGGGATGGAGGGAATGCAATAGGATTGTAGGGAGCAATCCTTGCCCTGATCCGGTGGACTAAAAATCGCATCCCTGCGATTTTTTCGCTACTCATCAAAATAAATTCAGTAAGTCATCAACGGGGGCGGTAAAGACAAAACATTGACTACAGTGGCATCGATATAAAGATAGGGCTATTC
>JAKZTI010000015.1:0-6123 GCA_047517145.1 Gammaproteobacteria bacterium | reverse complement strand
TGATCAGCGTGCCAGCCGAGATCGTGAGTGTGCCTCGGGTGAGTTGGATTGTGCCGTCGCTGCTGAAACCGTTGGCGATCGTGAGGTTGGTCGGGTTGCCGGTACCGAGAAAATCGATAGTGCCACTGTTGCCCACCACCGCGCCATTGATGAAGCTGCTCCAGTTGTTTGCCACCCGCAGCGTGCCCTGATTGTCGAAGTCCGTGTTGATAGTGCTGTTTAAAAGGGTCAATATCCCTTGATTTGTCAATGTTCCCGTTCCATTCAGGACAAATGCAGGCACCGATGGCAAAAACTTGTTAATGCCACTACCAAGAATCAAATTACCATTAACAAACACACCCGATGTCGGTGTCCAGGTGGTGTTAACTGTTAAGGAACCCGACCCTGCCAAGATTCCGCTGGAGTGAGTAAATGTATTTGTCGTTGATGTTCCATTCAGGCTGATATTATCCGTTGAATTGATAGTTAAAGTAGTTGCATTTAAATCACTGTCGATGATTCGGGTACCAGAAAACGTCACATTTCCCGCCCCCATGCTTTGTGCATCGATTAATCCACCATTAGTATCAATGTCACCATTAACAGTGATCGTGCCAGGGGCATCAAGACCGAGTGTTAAGGTATTGGCACCGGTCGCTGTAATACTATTATTAATGATGATGTTGTTATCTGCGTCTAATGTGAAAAGCACATTGCCATTATTAAGCGTGACGCCAATTGCATCAGTAACAGTAATATTGCCCGTACCCCCGCTGCCGGTACTCGTTGTGATGGTTACACCCGTACCCAATTCAAGTGCATAAATAATCGTATCGATATCTGCTATACCTGCACCGGCTCCTCCTGAAAAAACATTAGGATCTGGAGGTCCTGTTGCAGGTGAAACAAAATTCCACGTACCATTAGTTGAATCATCTGTTGGTGCATTAGCACCTACCGATTGAAGATCAATATCATTTGGATCAAGTAACCATTCGCCACCTTCACCATTTGCTGCACTTGCATCAACTTTTCCTAATGCTTCCAGATAATCTTTACCGGAAGTTTCAACAAATCCGCCGTCGCCCGTATCAGCACCGCCTTTAGCACTGATATCACCATAAAATTGTGTGGTTTCATCCGCCCAAACAATAACCTTACCGCCATCACCGTTGGTTACTGCATCTGCTTTTATTGAAGTGTTTTTACCTATATAACTTTGTTTTGCATTTTTAACGTCTTCATTCTTGCCTTGATAATCTCCACCGACTAAAACTTCACCGCCACCGGTTTCACCGGAGACATCTATACTTGCTTCATCGAGTAGGGCAACGCGTTCACCCAGGACTTCGACAAGACCACCGTTACCATCTTCACCTTTCGCTTCTATCGTGCCTGAGTTCCAGACAGTACCACCGTCGCTTTCTATTTTGATTTCACCGCCTGTTGATCCATTAGCAGTGATGGTTGCGGTTGAATCTATTTTGATATCCGCCTTGGCAAATAGTTGAACGTTACCCTGTTCATCAAAGGAAAGACTATTCGCATTGATTGAACCACTGTGTTTAATGGTGCCGGCAAACATGCTTGCGGCACCGCCATTGGTGATCATTTCACCCAGATTAACAACTTCATGTTCCGGCGCCTGTACATCAAACACGATGTGATCGGAATCCAGGCTTGCAATGGTAATACTTTCTCCCGCGGCCAAAATGATCTGACCGCCATCGGTTTCGATGATGCCGCTGTTTTCTATATTCGGGGCAATCAAAAAGATATCGCCATTTTTTCCTGCCTTGATGTAACCCTGGTTTTGTATATCGGCGGCATTGGAGCCCTGGAACTTCAGGTTTTGATTGATAAAATCTTCGTCGGTCATGTCCAGGGTTGATGCGATGAGTCCGGCAGTATCAATGACAGAATTGGGACCAAATACGATGCCGTTCGGATTGATTAAAAAGATTCGGCCATTGGACAGAAGTTGGCCGAGGAGGGCAGAGGGGTTTTGGCCGACAACACGGTTGAGTATCGCACTCGCTGCATTTTGTTGGATAAAGCGGGTGACCTGGTTGGTTTGAATAGAGAACTGTTGCCAGTTAACGATGGCACCGGGGGAGTTGGTGATATTTAATGTATTCGGATCGGGGTGGGCAATATGTACCTTACCTTTGATGACCTGGGCACCATTTGGATTGGCATAGGCAGTCCCGCTACCGGCTAATGCCAGTATGAGCAAACTACTGAAATACCCAGTTTTCAGGTTCACATCTTGTCTAAGCCTCGTGCTTAACCGAAAAAATCATACGCCTCTACCTGTCTAGTATGTGTGAACTGTGTCACATTATTACTGCACAACACACTCAAATTCATTTTGCACTATTGTGCTTTCTTCCATCAGTTCATACAGTGTCTCGAATTCTTCATTGATTGTTTGAAAATACGGGTCATCGGTCTGGAAGGTTTTCGGGCGTTCCAGTTTGACGATGATGGAACCATCGGTAGAGACAAAACCGCCTTCTCCTGCAACCATTTCAATAATCTCGCCATCGCGTTCCATGTAGACAATACCTTCACGGGTGTTGACGTAGAGCCCTGATGGCACATCATCACCTTCCTGATCGCTGAAGAGTTCGTCAAAATTAATATCCACTTCATCCGGACGTGGGATATCCATTACCGGTGGCAGATCTACTATATCTGCCGGTGTATCGATCAAGCGTATGATGAAAGATTGATCTTGCAAGAGCTCGAATTCGCCAGCGTCATTCTTCGCATAGATAGAGCCTGACCAGACGGAACCGCTCAAACCGCAATTGCTAGCACCGCCGGTACAGGGACCAAGCCAGAGCAAGTCGTAACCGGTTCCACGGATACCGATCGTGGCAGTCGGTGACTTGACCTTGTAGGCATTTTTATTTCTCTTACCGATGAATCCGGTTAATGCACGTATACCACCCTTTACCAGTTCGTAGACGGCGCTATTTTTATCAGAATCCGCGGAGATAAATTTATGTTCTTCAATCTTCAATTCCGTTTCTGCCTTCAATGACATGCGACTCTTGTCGTTAAATGCGAGCAACATATAGGATTGCATGGCTGTTTTTAATGTATCACCTTCATAGATGGAAGATCCCATTTTCAGATCGCGTGATGTGTCGTTGAGTGATACGGCTGTCGCATTACCTTTCAGGAATGCGACTTTGGCAATGGTTTTGTCTTTTTTTGCTTTTTTGTTTTTCAAAGTTTGCTGATCAATGGCGCAATCGAGTTCACATAAACGCGCATCAAAATCTGTTCCTCGTATACCAATGGTTGCCACTGACGTACGCAACTCGAATGCATCTGGCCTGCGTTTACTGATATAACCGGTGATAGTGCGCAGGCCACCTTTGAAAAGGCGTATCACGGCACTTTCTTCACCTTTCTTAAAGGAATATTTTTCAAAAGAAAACACCGTATCGGGTCGAATCGATATTCGACTGTCATCCACCAGTTTAATCACACTGAAACTCCTGGGACCAGCGGTAACAATGTCACCCTCATAGACAGGAGCCTGTTTACCCAACACACGAATTTCACCTGCCTGAGATTGTGAAGATACTGCACCTCTTGCGAAGACTACTTCGCCAATCTGCTCCGTTTGTGCACCCACTGTTGCTGCCGTGGTTGTCAATACAAGCATTAATATGATGTATAGCTGCTGTTTTAGAGTGCACTGGTTCATTATTTTTTAATACCGGAGAAAAAGACTTGCATGTGTTTTTGTTCCTCCAACATCCGGGACTATGGCAGGATTTAATTCATGTCCATATTCGAGAGAAAAATTTAAGTTATTTGTGATGCGCCAACTAAAACCGCCTCCTGCACTGATTAATGTATCACTGACATTCTGACCAACGAGAGGCAATATAATTTCTGCATAACCCATATCAACAAATGCGTGAAGTAGAATCTTGTCTTTAAATACCAGCTTGGAAAATTCCAATGTTCCCTGATAACCTCTATCACCACTAACGGCTCTTTCTTCAAAACCTCTAACAGAGTTTACACCACCGATGCCAAATTGTTCTCCACTTATCAGTGGCTCATTGCTGTGTTGACCAGTCCAGGCTAATCTCAATATTATGTTTTTCGGCAAGGCACGGTTATAAGTAACGCCATAACGAATCACATCCCATTCTTGCTCTGCACCAAACCTGGAAGCTGCATATGTTGCATCATCATTTTTGCTCCCGCCATCCATGTTGCGTACATAAGCGAGATCAAATACCAGACTGGATTTTTCCATCTGATATTCCCCATAATAGGTTAAAGCCAACGGACGACTTCTGACATCAACACCTGTGGGTACGCCAAGAAAACCTATATTGTTTTCAAAAACCTTGTCTTCAGCACTAATGCTTAAACGATGACGATAATTTTTTCTATTTAAAAATGTATGTGTGTAGCTACCACCAAGAAATTTACCAGCACCACTAACATCAAACACATCTTCAATAACACCGCTATCGACATCTGAACGAGAATAGAAAAAATTTAAACTGCCTGACAAGGCATAAACCGGTATCTGATAATTTATACCCCACTGCTTGACATCGCTGGTATGGCCCGGTGAGGTTGTATAACTAATTGTTGCACTATCATCATAACCAAGCAGATTACTGTGTTGGCCACCAACGGTGAATCTTGCATGACCTGTTTCTGATGTGCCTATGTTATTCAGCACACTAAAAATTTGCCAGGGACGTTGGTCCTGCACATCAAGCACTGCATCAACACTTTCAGGTTCCTTGCTTTGTTTCATCCTGATCGTGACACGTTTGGAAGGATGGTTATTGGCCACAATCAATTGACGGGCTAGTTCTTTGGTATCTGGAACAGTGCCAATAACGAGGCCGGGTAATGAATTTATAACATTTTCATCTGAAAAATACTGATTCCCTTCTACTTCGATATTGGCCAGTTTTATCTGAGTGATTTCCAGTAAAACCACTCCCGCTTCCAGGGTTTGTGGTGGAAGTATTACACGGTGAAACGAGTGCCCGGTTTGGAGGATTTTGGATTCAAGTTCTGCCGCTGCTTCAAGTAGGCCTTCCAGCCCCTGGTGCGATCCGAGAAAGGTTTCAAGTAAACGATCAGTTTCTTCCTGTTAAATCGGATTTTCACCTTTGATCTGGAATTCTTTTACCTCGAATGTGACAACCGGGACTTCTTCAGAGACAACAACAGGCGAACACAGTACTAAATAGCACAGTATGGTGAGCCAACCTGGTTTAATGAACATTGTTATTATTTCGAAAATCTCCCGAATTTCCGGCAACACACTATTTATCGATAATGCGATTTGGATAGTGGCCTTTTCCCCTGATGCAGGTTAATTATATCCTGCTCAGTGTTGTTATACTTAATAAATGAATAACATTTTCACTTTAATATCTGTCTCATCAGGATTGATGTTATTTACATAACATATTGTTTTTTATAAGTTTTATATAAATTTCAATGTGTGTTAAACATGAATGACCAAGCAGTTTATTTGTCTTAACCGGTAGGAGGGTAAGACATGTTAACGGGTCAACAGTGGCAAGATTTAGCAATAGTTTTTTACCGCTTTTCGTAATTAAGACAATCATGTATTCTCTCGCCTCAAATCTGGAGAGGTGGCACGACTACAGGATGTAGGAGGTAGAGAACGTCAGGAACATGTTCTCGAGAGCGGTTCCGCGGTACTCATATAATGTGAGTCAATCAGGAATACACTTTATACAAAAAAGGACTAATAATTTGGAGAGGTGGCAGAGCGGTTGAATGCACTGGTCTTGAAAACCAGCAAGGGTGCGAGCCCTTCGAGGGTTCGAATCCCTCCCTCTCCGCCATTCAATGAAATAACCGGCTTTCTGCCGGTTTTTTATTGAAATAGTGAAAATGATTTCGAACCCGAGAAGAGGGTTTGACAAAATTGTCAGGAACAATTTTGAACAGCGAAGCTTGCCCCGAAGGGGTGGAGGACATGGAAGTACGGAATAATCCCTCCCTCTCCGCCAAAATCACAAAGCCCTGTTAGGGGCTTTTTGTTTTTGGTTGTGAGTGTCAGTTTGATGAGAACCTTTAGTGAGAATCCCAATGTGCAGGATGCACAGG
>JAKZTI010000014.1:0-7270 GCA_047517145.1 Gammaproteobacteria bacterium | reverse complement strand
AAGTGACAGGCACTCCATTTATTTCGAACAATCTGGAAATAGAACAGGACTCCCTGTTATTTTTCTGCACGGTGGTCCCGGCACTGGATGTAACGAAAACCATCGTCGCTATTTCAACCCTGATAAATACAGAATAATTATTTTTGATCAACGAGGCTGTAATCGTTCTAAACCAAATGGCTGCGTTGAAAATAATTCTACACAAGATATTCTCGAAGATATTGAGTCGATTCGTAATAAACTAGATATTAAAAAGCTGATTTTATTTGGTGGTTCCTGGGGCGCGACCCTGGCACTGCTTTATGCAGAGCAATATCCACAGTGTGTATCTGGCATTATCTTACGCGGTACATTTCTGGCTCGACAATGTGACTTTGAATGGTTTGCACATGATGGCGTCAGTCGAATCTTTCCTGATTATTGGCAAGAATATCTTTCCAACTTTGACGAGGATGAAATGGATGAACGTTTGCTAGCATTACACCGTCGCGTTTTTTCAGACAATAAAGAAATTCAATTGCAAGCTGCCAGGGCATGGGCACTTTGGGCCGGCAGAGTCGTGACACATAGCCTGGATTTGAAAGATGAATATACCCTTGAAGAAGATGATGAGAAGCTGATTAATGAAGTAAAAATAGAAATGCACTATGCGAAAAACAGATATTTCATAGAAGAAAACCAAATACTTGGCAATATTTCAAAGATACCTGATGTACCCATCACTATCATACATGGTCGAAAAGATTTGACTTGTCTCCCGGAATCATCCTGGTTAGTACATCAATGTTTGCCTGGTTCTAATTATGTAGTGGTAACTGATGCTGGCCATCTGGCTAGTGAGCCTGCAATGGTTGATGCGTTAATCACTGCAACAGATCAAATGGCGGATAGTATTTCGTGAACTTTATACATATAAAAAAGCCACTAATCATGGGTATCTTGAATGTAACTCCGGATAGTTTTTCTGATGGCGGTAAATTTGATGAAACTCAGCCTGCTGTAAAGCATGCTTTGGATATGATGTACGAAGGCGCTGATATTATTGATGTTGGCGGTGAATCTACCAGGCCCGGCTCTGAACGTGTCAATGCAGACGAGCAATTATTGCGTGTTGCAGAGACCATAAAAGCAATCAGGGATATAGCACTGGAAGAAATTGAAATAAGTATTGATACTACCCTGTCAAAGGTTGCTGAAGCAGCAATTGATACCGGTGCATCTATTATTAATGATGTTTCGGCAGGCACAGAGGACCCACAGATTCTCGAATTAGCGGCAGATAACAATGTGCCAGTGATATTAATGCATATGCAGGGCAACCCTCAGACAATGCAGAGTAATCCAGTCTATGATGATGTAGTGGAAGATGTCCGCGCTTATTTACTAGCCAGGGTAGAAGCAGCTATGGCGGCAGGCGTAAAACAGGAAAATATCGCAATCGATCCTGGGATTGGTTTTGGTAAAACACAAGAACATAATATGCAATTGATGGCCAGGCTTGATCGTTTTGTTGACACTGGATTACCGGTGTTGTTAGGCGCCAGTAGAAAACGTTTTATGGGTGCAATATGTGAAGGCGTAGAGTCACATGAGTTAGTAGGTGCGACCTGTGCGACAACAGTTGCAGGGGTGAATGCCGGGGTGCAGATGTTCAGAGTGCACGACGTGAGACCAAACAGACAGGCAGCCGATGTTGCTTGGGCAATAAAAAATAGAGCATAACTAAACTAGTTCGGATTCACTTTCACCTTTAAGAATTTTCTTGGAATTTTTCATATTGCGGAAAACCAGGGGCTGTTCTTTTAAATCCAGCCCTTTTTCTTTGGCTGCAATTTTTCCTATGCGTTCGACATCATCCAGCAATGCCTGATGCTGCGGTGTTTTATCACAGACTGGATCAGCATTGGCGGCATCACCGGTCATCATGAATGCCTGACAACGACAGCCACCAAAATCTTTTTCCTTTTCAGGACATGAGCGACAGGGTTCTTTCATCCAGTCAAAGCCACGGAAATGGTTAAAGCCAGGTGAGTCATTCCAGAGTTCTTCAATGCTGTAATCTTTAACATTAGGGAACTCAATCGGTAATTGTCCAGCTTCATGGCAGGGCAGGGCTGTTCCATCTGGTGCGATGGTCAGGAAGATTGCTCCCCAACCATTCATACAGGGTTTGGGACGGTTTTCAAAGTAATCTGGAATCACATAGATGATCTTGGATTTTCCTTTCAGTTTTTCCTGATATTCCATGGCGATCTTCTCTGCAACAGCCAACTGCTCACGAGTAGGGAGTAATTGATCTACATTAATACGCGACCAGCCATAATATTGCGTACTGGCAAGCTCAACATAGTCTGCATTGAGTTCAACGGTCATATCTAGAATGTCGCGCATCTGCTCAATATTTTTACGATGAATAACAATATTTAATACCATCGGGTATTCATATTCCTTAACAATCCTGGCCATTTCCTTTTTATGCTCAAAGCTCTTGGTGCCACCGAGATAATTGTTAAGTTCTTCATTACTGGCCTGGAAACTGATTTGAATATGATCCAGACCAGCATCCTTGAAACGTTTCACGCGTGCTTCGTCCATGCCAACGCCGGAAGTGATCAGGTTGGTATAATAGCCAAGATTACGGGCTTCCTGAATAAGCTCTTCAAGATCTTGTCGAACTAAGGGCTCTCCTCCTGAGAAACCCATTTGGGTTGCGCCCATCTTGCGCGCCTGTTGCATGACGCGCACCCAATCCTCAGTTGAAATCTCATCCGTATACTTGGCAATTTCAAGCGGGTTTGAACAATAAGGGCATTGCAGAGGACAACGATAGGTCAGCTCTGCCAATAACCACAGGGGAGGACTTACCCCATCTTTATTTGTTTCTAATCCAACCATTGGCATAGGCCACCTCCAGGAATTTAATTATATCATCTTCCAGGTTATCTTCTGAAAAAGTAGTTTCTATCTCTTTAATGATAGTGTCTATTGAATGTTCGCCATTCACACGCTTCATAATTTCGCCAGCACTGCCACTGAGCTTAACCATGCCTTCCGGATATAAGACCACGTAACAGTCCTGCACCTCTTCCCACTGAACACGGAACGTCGGTGCAACTTCAGGCATATCAGTTTTATTTATACCCATAGTATAGGCTAGCAGTTGTGAAATGGCGGTTTGTTTTCGATATAGGCCATCCACATACTATCGAGCATGGTCCAGAGAATATCGAGTTTTAATTGTAAAATAGTTAAGGCTCTTTCCTGTTCTTCACGGGTCTTGAAATAATCCAGTGTAATATCGAGTCCATGCTGAACGTCACGGCGTGCTTCGCTTAAACGTTTACGGAAATAAATGTAACCTTCTTGATCAATCCATGGATAAACTTCTGGCCAATTATCCAGGCGCTTTTGATGAATCTTTGGCGCGAATAATTCTGTAAGTGATGAACATGCTGCTTCTTGCCACGTTGCACGACGGGCAAAATTTAAATAAGCATCAATGGCAAACCGAACACCGGGTAGAACATGCTCATAGGAAATAGTTTCTTCACGGCTTAAACCAACAGCTTCAGCTAGTTGTAGCCATGCTTCAATCCCACCCTCTTCACCCTTTACACCATCATGGTCAAGAATTCGTTGAACCCATTGACGACGAAAATCTCGTTCGGGGCAGTTCGCCATGATGGCTGCGTCTTTTATGGGGATAGTTGTTTGGTAATAAAAACGATTGGCCACCCAGCCCTGTATGGCGGGTTTATCGAGTTTTCCATCATTCATCAGAATATGGAATTCGTGATTGATGTGGTAATACTTTTCCTTATCGCGGAGTTTTTGTTCAAATTCTTCGCGTGACCATGGCGTTTGTTCGTCTGTAGTCATTACAATGTTATTCCTCAAATTAAATAATGATGTCCATGCCATCATAGGACACTTCAATACCAGCATCATCCAATACCTTTCGCTCATCAGATTCTTCATCGAGGATTGGATTCGTATTATTGATATGAATTAAGATCTTCCTAGGCTTCTCAAGTGAGGTCAAAGTATCTTTGATACCACCTTTGCTGGATTGATCCAGATGCCCCATCTCACTTGCAAGTTTATCACTGATACCATGTCTGGACATTTCATCATTGGTCCAGACAGTGCCATCAATCAGTACCACATCGGCATTTTGCATATATTCGTAGACGTGATCTTCTATCTCACCCAGACCTGGTGCGTAGAAAAGGTTTTTGCCCGTGGAGGTGTCTTCGACCTTGAAACCAATATTATCACCTGCAACAGGGTTTCCCCGGTGAGGTGAGTAGGGCGGTGCTTCACTTTTTAGCGGGACTGCAGTAAAAATCAGATTATCTGCTTTCGGAATTGTGAACGTTGACTGGTCAGTACTGACTTCATGCCAGTTGACGCCCCGGAAATGACCCAGAATATTAAAAATCGGATAACCTGAGGTCATATCTTCGTGCACAGCCGCTGTGCAATAAACATCCCAGGGCTTATCGTGTTCCCTGAGGATGATGAGTCCCGTGCTATGGTCAATCTGACCATCGCATAGAACAATAGAGCAGATGCCTGTGTCCCTTACCTTGCGCGCTGGTTGAAGAGGAGGAAAAGATTCTATTTGTGCGCGAATATCGGGTGAAGCATTAAACAGGACCCAGTCCGTGCCATTGCCGCTAATCGTGATGGAGGATTGAGTCCGTGCAGAACTTTTTATAGTTCCTTTTCTAAGGCGGGCGCAATTATCGCAATTACAATTCCATTGTGGAAAGCCACCACCGGCACCAGTGCCTAATAAATGTATGTGCATGAGTATTTATCTTGGTTCATAGAGTGTTTAACAGTGAGCGAATTTCATGCCACTTTAATCAAAGTGACCTTAAACTGTATGTTTATTCGAGAATATTATTAAATTAATATATAAAACAAATAGATAATAAATAGTTACAATATTAATTCTAGATATATTTAACTCTATTTTTGAAAATTATAGTCTAAAACAGGCTGGTAAAGACCGATGCTATTGGCTGTAATGAACCAATATAGTCAGGTTTAATTAGAAGACCTCAACGTATAATAGGAATCATGGCCGAAGAACAGGAACAAATTCTTTTTTTGACCGGGAAACTTGCTGAGAAACGCTTGCATAGAATACTCGAGAGCATGCAGCCGACTGATTTTACCTACCAAGTCGAAAATATCGGTGTCAATGTTGCCGCATTGATGACGGCGACGATGATAAAACGCCGACTAACCATGCTGGATAGTCCTGACAGGGTCATTGTTCCAGGTTTATGCCGAGGTGATTTGCCAGCAATTAGTGAATTTTTCAAGGTGCCTTTTATCCGCGGGCCCATTGACCTCAAAGATATGCCGGTATTCTTTGGTCATGACTGTAAGGTACCGGATTTGAGCCAGCATAATGTTCTGATATTTGCCGAAATCGTTGATGCACCCAATATCACCGTAGAAGAAATTGTTACACGCGCCAAAAAATACCAGCGTGATGCCGCAGATGTTATTGATGTTGGTTGTTTGCCAGACACACCGTTTCCTCATCTGGAAGATAGCGTCGAAGCCTTGCATGAAGCCGGTTTCAAAGTCAGTGTTGATTCATTGGAAGATAATGATCTCTTGCGTGGTGGGCAGGCCGGTGCAGATTATTTATTGAGTCTGAGTGAGAGTACGCTCTGGATTGCCGATGAAGTATCTTCTATCCCTGTATTAATTCCCGATAAACATGGTGACATGAACTCCATGTATCGTGTCATAGAAAAGTTTGCTGAAAAGGGCAGGCCTTTTTATGCAGACTGCATTCTTGATCCAATACATTTTGGTTTTACAGAATCTTTAGTGCGCTATCGTGATCTCAGGCAACAATGTCCTGATATAGAGATTATGATGGGCATAGGTAATTTAACTGAACTCACAGAGGCAGATACCACCGGGATTAACGCGACCTTATTTGGAATAATTTCCGAATTGGGGCTTAACGCAATTTTGGCGACAGAGGTAAGTCCACATGCACGCGCCGCTGTGAGGGAAGCAGATTTTGCAAGAAGGATGATGTACGCCGCCAAGCAGGAAGGTAGTTTGCCAAAGGGGCTAGATGGGTCATTGTTAACAACGCACGCACGAAATCCATTTACCTATACTGCTGATGAAATTGAAGAGCTGGCTTCTGAAATAAAAGATCCCAGTTATCGTGTTCAGGTGAGTGAAGCGGGTATTCATGTCTACAATAGAGATGGCATAATAAACGCCAGAAATCCATTTGAACTGTTTCCGGATCTTGACTTAATACAGGAAGATGCGCCTCATGCATTTTACATGGGTGTAGAATTAGCCCGGGCACAGATAGCCTGGCAGTTAGGCAAGCGCTATATGCAAGACGAAGAACTGGAATGGGGCGTAGCCACAGAGCCCGATGAGACTTCGGATTCTGAAGAACAATCCAGGGCGGCACATGCCCTGAAAGAGGGAAAGAAAAAGGGCAAAAGCAGCACTGAATATAAGACTGCTGGATCAACATTACAGGCCAGAAAGAAAAAATCCAGCAAAAAAAAGAAGTCCAAAAAGAAAATAACTAAAAAAAAGACTAAGAAGAAGATTAAAAAGAAGTAACGATGATCAAAGAAACAATAATCACGACACTGAACGAAGATGGGTCAATTCATATTGCGCCCATGGGCGTGAGACATGAAGATGATTATTATGTTATCGCGCCATTTAAACCCTCAACAACCTTAAAAAATCTTGAAAGAAGCGGTCAGGCTGTCATTAACATGACAGATGATGTGCGTATCTTTGCTGGCTGTCTCACGGGTCACTACGACTGGCCCACAATAGATGTTTCGGCAATCAATGGAAAACGTTTAGCAGCTGCCTTGAGTCATATTGAGATTGAAGTTGCACATCAGGAAGGTGATGGCCTCAGACCTGTATTTTATTGCTCTGAAAAACATCAGGAGACCCATGCACCATTTATGGGATTAAACCGTGCGAAAGCAGCAGTACTGGAGGCAGCAGTACTTGTCAGTCGTCTACATATGCTCCCCGATGAAAAAATTGATAATGAAATTGAATATTTACAAATCGCTATAGATAAAACCGCCAGTGAGCATGAGCTGGAGGCATGGGGTTGGTTGATGGATCGTATTAAAGCCTTTAGGGAACATAATGCAACTAAAAAACAGGGAAGCTCAGCATGACAGGCATGTTAGCCAGTGTTTCGAATCTAGATGAGGCAATAATCGCACTTCAGGAA
>JAKZTI010000013.1:0-7189 GCA_047517145.1 Gammaproteobacteria bacterium | reverse complement strand
TCATTTGACCAAACCTTTCTCAGAAGATGATCTATTAGATAATATTAGTAAGTTATTGAATTAGATTAGTATTTCTCTATTCTTCACGTTTTTTCTCCGCTTTAAGCTGCATTTTATTGTTTTGCACGAGTGAACTAGATTACTATAGAATTTTCTCCTTCAATTATTTGTTTTACATATAGTTTTACTTTCTTTTTTCATGATTATATTTGGTATCTAAGTTTGCTTAACATTCTTCTCATAGATGATTCAAGTGCCTATAGGGACTTGCTGGTGCGTCTAATCTCAAAAAGTCATCCAAATGCTCAGGTCGAAGAATATGACCCAGATTTGAGTGGCATTCCTGAGGCAAGCATAAAATGGAAAAAATACAGTCTGGTCTTTCTGGATTATGATCTGGGTCTTGAGAACGAAAATGGTTTAGATTGGCTTCAGATCATGATGACGTATCCAGATATGCCTCCCATCGTTATCTTAACAAGTGAAGCAACCACAAGCATCACTGTCAGGGCATTAAAACTCGGGGCAGCCAACTATCTTCTCAAGACAGATATTAATGCGGACAATATTATTTCAAAACTTGCCGAGTCATTTGAATTAGCAAAATTTACTGAACAATCATCAACGAGCACTTCGCAGACAGGTGGAAGAATTGATGATGAGAGCATAATTGATTTAACAGCAACGCCACAGTCTGCGAATGATGAGGACATAATTGATTTAACAGCAACGCCTGCTTTGACTGATATGTTAATCGAGTCAACTGAAACGATCAACAGACCTGATTTCAGCCATCTTTTTGAGAATGGCGACCTTCAGCATGGCGATATCAGCTTGCTAATACCCGGTTATACCATTCAGAAAGAAATTGCTAAGGGCGGAATGTCGACTGTACTTTTAGCCAAGAGGCTGGAAGATGATCTGGATGTTATTTTAAAGATTTTATATATAAAGGGATTAGAAGATCCTGGAGCTTTAAAGCGCTTCATGCAGGAATATAACCTCATTTCGGCCATGAAACACCCCAATATAATCCGAATTTACGAAAGGGCATTCGCGGATGAGTTTGCTTATATTGCACTGGAATACTTGCCAAAAGGTGATTTATCAAAACGTATCGCTGAAGGAATATCAGCAGAAACTGCAATGTCATATTTAAGACAGATAGCACTTGGACTTAGTGCGATCCACGAACTTAATATCATTCATAGAGATCTAAAACCGGGGAATATATTATTTCATGATGATGGCACATTAACCATTACTGACTTTGGTGCTGCAAAAATCATCTCTGATAAGATGAAGGACATTACCGTCAACAACATGGTAGTAGGTACGCCTTATTACATGAGCCCGGAACAAAGCACAGGAATGAAAGTTGATCGACGCAGTGATATCTATAGTATGGGAGTCCTTTTTTACCAAATGTTGACAGGGAAAAGACTCTTTTCAGGGAAAAGTATTTCAGAATTAGTTCAGGCACATCTAAATGACCCTGTTCCCAAACTACCTGATCCACTAAGAAAATATCAGCCGCTTATCGAGGGGATGTTAGCCAAAGATCCCGATGAAAGATTCCAGACCGCTAAAGAACTGATCGCTGGGATAGACTGGGTTGAGAAAAGATAATGAAAAGATAAGGAAAAGATCAGCCTACGAAAAACTATTCTCATTAAGCATTAAATTCTTTGGCTATTGAACACTTATTAACTATAGGATTTCTTCACTTCTTCAGCGATTATCTTTACCCCTTCTCGGATGACATTTCCATCCATTGAATAGGTAACCCGGATACACTCATGTTTGTGTTTCCAGTCATCCTCCAGTCCCGGGAAAAAGTGATGCCCGGATATAATCAGAACGCCTCTTTCTTTGAGGCGTTGATAAAGAACTTCAGAACTAATAGGTAGTGAAGGAAACCACAACCACAGAAAGATAGCACCTTCGGATTTATGAATATAGTAATCAAGGCCGGTCAAGGCATTATGAAATAATTCGAGCGCCAATTTTGATTTATTTTGATAGTAAGGTTTGATGATGGTTTTACTTATCCGAGTAATTTCTTCACTGGTGACAAGATCATGAACGAGGGTGGGACCAACACTACCAATAGATAAATTAAGCACGGCATTCATCCTGGCAATGATACTGATTATCTCTTCATTCGCGATAACAATGCCTGTCCTTGTACCCGGAAGACCTATCTTGGATAAACTCATACAGAGTATTGTATTTTCATTCCAGTGTGGTTTTGCTTCGGAGAAAATTATATTTGGAAATGGCATTCCGTAAGCATTATCAATAATGAAAGGGATTCCTTTCTTTTCAGCTAATTCTGATAAATCTTTTACCTCAGAATCGGTAATAACATTCCCCGTTGGGTTAGTGGGTCGTGAAATGCATATAGCACCAATATTGTCGTCAATATTTAATTCACTAAAATTAACATGATATTTAAAAGTGTGATCATCAAATGTCTCTATATTCGGTCTTCTTGCCACAAATAAATTATCAGATAAACCAACATCACTATAACCAATATACTCAGGGGCCATGGGTAATAGAATTTTTCTTATGACCCTATCAGTACATTCACCAGCAAAAATATTAAACAATAGAAAAAATCCAGACTGACTCCCTGCCGTCAGGGCAACATTCTTTGAGCTAATATCCCAGCCATTTTCATTCTTTAATAATTCTGCAATCGCTTCAAGAAATGGTTTATCTCCTTGTGGAGAGTCGTAGTCACCAATCATATGTGCGAATTCTGCAGGCCGATCCAGTATGCGCTGCATTTTATCGTGAAAGAATTGCTGTACTTCAGGAATATGGCTTGGATTGCCTCCTCCCATCATCAACACATCTTTATCTGTAGATATTGCATTTCCCAAGTCATCCATTAACTGGACAATGCCGGAATCCATATTAAATCGGGAAGCAAATCTGGAGATTTTCATCTGATTATTATAACAATAAACGCCACAGGCCTGCCTTCGCCAGGAAGACATGCCTGCACCAATATTGGAAATGCGAATAGTCTATTTTTTCTTTTGCTTGGATTTTGCCAATTTCTTACCAATTAATACCAATCGTATAGTACGTTCAGCTGAATTCGCCAAATGGGCTTTCGAATTACTCATTGCTTCTTGCAAAGACATGTCTCTTGCACATGCACTCGCCAATCCATCAATACCGTGCTCAAACACGCCACGTGCGTCATCTGTAAGACCCCCACCTATCACGATAGTCTGTACCTTCAGTTTTTTTGCCGCCTTGGCAACGCCTGAGGGTGTCTTACCAAAAGCAGTTTGGAAATCAACTCGCCCCTCTCCAGTAATACACAAGTCTGCACCTTTAAGGTGTTTTGCCAGTCCAGTTGCCTCAACAACAATATCGACACCACTCTTGAGTTTTGCGCCAGTAAATGCAACCAGGCCTCCCCCCAGCCCACCTGCAGCTCCTGCCCCCTTTAATTTCATGACATCCTTATGCAAATCTTTTTTGATGATGCCAGCAAAATGTTTCAGATTTGCATCCAGTTTTTTCACCATTGCAGGCGTTGCACCTTTTTGCGGGCCAAAGACATACGCAGCACCTTTTTTACCGCAAAGTGGGTTTTCTACATCACTGGCCACCGTCACTTTTGCCTTTTTCATTCTGGCATCCATTCCACTCATATCAATACTGGCTACCTTACTCAACATACCACCAGCACCTAATTCTTTAATCTCATTGCCTCTTTTATCCAGGAACCTGATGCCCAATGCTTGCGCCATCCCTGCACCACCATCAGTTGTTGCAGATCCCCCCAGACCAAGAATAATATGGTTTACGCCTTTATTTATCGCATCCATCATTAACTGACCAGTTCCATATGTGGTTGTTTTCATTGGATTTTTATCCCTAGTCCCTTCAACATCTGGCAGCCCGGAAGCCTCAGCCATTTCAATCACAGCTGTTTTTCCATCTGATAAAATTCCATAACGTGCAGACACTGGTTTACCTGCCGGACCTTTAACCCTCTTGCGAATAAATTTGCCACCGGTTGCATCAACCAGCGACTGGACAGTTCCTTCACCACCATCGGCCATAGGAACTTTGATACAGTTTGCGTTTGGAACAACTCTTTTGATGCCCTTTTCGAGTGCTGAAGCAACTTGTAGGGATGTGAGGTTTCCTTTGAAAGAATCAGGTGCGAGTACAATTTTCATTATTATTTGCCCTCCGGCGGCAGCTACAAGATTTTTTATAGATTACTACCACGGTCATTGACCATTTTATTATTTTAGTTCCACACTCTGAGGAACCAGAGTGTCTATTTTAAGACATATTGGGTAAATCTGCAGTATTCAGTTGAATTTATGCTTTATTTCGATTAGTTCAGAATGGGTTCCAGGATTTTTCCTTGCGATAATGCATATAGCCAATATTTACACCGGCACGAAAACCAGCGCCAAATCGCATAGGAGCAAGGATAATATTGTCCATCTGATGGTAATTTGCCCCAACACCGCCGATGAAATAGAAACTACCGTCAATTGCAGGAAATCTCTGGAATATAGCTTCTGTATTTGGCAGGTTATAGATAAGCACGAAAACCTTGGATAAATTACCGCCGACATCAAAACCAATACTAGGCCCTGTCCAGTGTACTTTGGTCGAGCCTCCACTTTTTTTTACCAACGTGCCATCACCGTATCTCGCACCAATCACAATGGCACCACTGGCCTCCTGTCCCGTAATAAAGGCATTTGGCCTTCCTTGTTCCTTAAATATTTTTTCTATAACTTCAGCAAGTCCTTCCGCACCACCGCCAAAAAATGCATCTGCTTCTTTAAGGATGGTATCTTCTTCATAAGTATCATCTGCGGCTTGAACTGGCATGACATACCCTGCAAAACACAAGATACAGAAAAGACGTAGCAAAATAACTTCAAACGTTTTTTTCATATTCATCTCCGATTCCAGTTATATAAAATTCGGTGATACACTAATAAATATAAATTTTTAAATACCTAATACAGCATCCGTAAGAATATCGGCTATTTTTCCTGTATCTATTTCAATCAGGACCACATCATCACCTACGATGACTGTCTCGTAGCCATCATGTTTGCCGGGCAAGGTTGATTCTAGGCCAGGTGGTAAATTCCTTTTGGCGATGCCTGGAGGCAGAGGTTTTCCCCTTTCCAGATTTTTGGCAATACCAGGAGGTAGTCCTTTTTTCTTTCCTTTGTTCTTTGGTTTCCCCTTATATTTATAAGAACCTCCTCTATAATCATCTTTATCCTCTACAATATGAACATATTCATTTCCTTTGAAATATTTTCTAATCATCTGTTTTTCTAATTCATTAAAAGCACCACTGACACCTGCCTTAACAACAGCTGTGGTGATTTCTTCAGCAGAAACCACAGGTCCTGTTGAAATCAGACATAAAGCTACCACCGTAAAAATAATCTTGCGCATCATTCCCGCCTCCTGTTACATAATTTAACTGGATTTTTCTAACATACTACTGGCAATTATAATTTCAAAGCATGAAATAAGCATCATGGATTATGTGATCTCCATCATAATTCGCTGTATGGAACCTCAATCCAACTTTTCCGTCCTAGTTGACGTATTAGATATAATTTCTAGAGAAACGGCAGCTTATAGCCTTCCCTAGACAGGTTTTGTCGGTATAATCCTGCGGTCTTGCTAGGTTTCGCTATAAAAATAAGACGAGATAATTCAGAATATCTGGAGAATATGATGAAAAAAATTATAAATTTATGCTTACTTGCTGCTTTTTTTGCCCCAGCAATAGTCATGGCTCATGGGCCATCAAGAGTATTGCTGATCGAGGAAATAGAAATAAATGCCAGCCCGGAAAAAGTCTGGGCCGTAATTAGCGATTATTGTTCTATTAAAGACTGGCACCCAACAGTAATAGACTGTACTGCTGATAAAGGCAATGAACCAGAATCAGTACGTGTGATCACACTGGATGGTGGTGAACAGATAAGAGAGATTCTGGCAAAATATAAACCAGAAACATTCATGATCCAACATTACATGGAAGATGGCCAGAAACTTAAAGCCTATCCTATTACTACTCACGGCTTAACCATCACCATTACAGATAACGGCAAAGGTGGATCTATCCTCAAGTGGAAAGGCGCGTTTTACCGTTCCTATCAAGGACCTACTCCACCCCATGAATTAAGTGATGAATACGCAACTGAAAAGTTAACTATTTTCTATCATACAGGAATGGAAAATATCAAGAAACTGTCAGAATAAATTTATAATCAGGGAAGCTGGATTAAATTTATTCCAGTTTTTCTGATTTATTATGAACACGTCTTCTTGAATAATTCATCATGAATTATTTACTCAAAATTCTTTTCTGCTTTTGTGTCACATCGACAGCACAATCAGCAACATTTGCTTATATCACCAATCAGGTCAGTGATACTGTCTCTGTTATTGATACATCTTCAAACAATGTCGTTGCGAATATCAATGTAGGGCATCGCCCTGCCGGTGTAACGGCAAGTTCAGATGGCAAACGTATCTACGTCTCAAACCCTGAAAGCCAGGAAGTTTCTGTTATTGATACAAGCAATAATACTTTGCTAAAGAATATTAAAATAGGTGACGCCCCTGTTGGGATAGTAGTCAGCCCTGATGCCAAGAAACTCTATATTGCGGATTGGTATTTAAATATCGTTTCTGTCATGGATACCAACACCTTGAAGATTATCTCAGAGATTAAAGTTGGCAAATCACCCTCAGGGGTAGCAATAAGCCCTGCAGGGGATCGTCTATATGTTGCCAATAGGGATGACCATAATTTAATGATCATCAATACGGAAACAGAAACTATTGAAACCATTATTCCGGTTCAAACAGCACCCTTTGGGGTAACCGCTGCAAGATCAATCAATAAAGTTTTTGTGGCGAATGTTCGTGCTAACAGTGTCAGTATCATTGATCTGGATAATGATAATAAAGTCATCAATATCAAAATTGGGAGATATCCCTATGCCGTCGCACATGATGAGAAGAGAAATAGAATATTTGTCACCAACCAACATGACGGGACTGTCTCGGTTATTTCCCTGGCAGAAAACAAAGTAATTAAAATAATCAAGGTAGGCGACTATCCCGAAGGCATAGAGCTACACCCTTCGGGTAAATC
>JAKZTI010000012.1:0-9001 GCA_047517145.1 Gammaproteobacteria bacterium | reverse complement strand
GCATCTGGTGTGTTTCTGGAACAGGTCATGGTGGTCACAGCTTCGAGGCCCGCAGAAGTCACCAGCTCGATAAATTCTTCAAGCCCCTCATTGAATTCAGTATTTTGAAAATCGATATTAACGAGAACGGCGAGCTCGCTGATAGCTGCCGCGTTAGTCAAATAAATACCTCAAGCTATGAGTTCTGGGCCTTGTCTTGACCGTTATGATGGTCATCATCTGCTCTGGGGAGCTTGACGTTACGTGTTGGAACAATGGTTGATATTGCATGTTTGTATACTAATTGACTGACAGAATTTTTTAAAAGTACGACAAATTGATCAAATGATTCCACCTGACCTGTGAGTTTTATCCCATTAACAAGAAATACTGACACAGGTATTCGCTCTTTACGTAAGGCGTTAAGAAACGGATCTTGCAGGGTATGCCCCTTATTCATAACAATTCTCCTTGTTATAAGATTATTATTTTTATGAACCTGTTATCGGTTCTTTTATTATATTTTTTTCGTTAGAACCTCAAATCGTTAACGGGTTCCTTCTTATTGTTATCTCTCGATTATATTACATTTAGGCTAATAAATGCGTCTTTTCGCCGAGAATTCCATGTATTTGGTCAATCAGTCCAGATTCATCAGAATCAAGCCAGATGCCATTTTCCTCTTTCCTCAACCAGGTCATTTGCCGTTTGGCCAGTTGTCGCGTCGCAGCAATGCCCTTTTCAACCATTTCTTCATAATCTGTTTCCCCATCCAGGTAATTCCAGACCTGCCGATAGCCAACCATACGCATGGCAGGTAAAGAACCAGAAAATCGACCATTTGCATGAAAAGACCTGACTTCTTCTACCAGCCCTTCATCAAGCATCTTTATGAAACGATGTTTGATTCTCTCATGAAGTAATGAACGATCCCCCGGATGTAAGATGATTTTAATGAGCTCAAAGAGAAATGGGCTTGCATCTGCATCATCATAATGATCGGTCATACTACGGCCACTAACCTCATAAATTTCCAGAGCACGCTGTATACGTTGTGGATCATTCGGGTGAATCCTGTCTGCCGATACAGGATCGATCTCGGCGAGTCGACCATGCATCGCCTGCCAACCAATATTTCCGGCCTGCGATTCAAGTTGTTGCCTGACTTCTTCATCAGCATCCGGTAAATCAGATATCCCTGACTCCAGTGCACGGAAATATAAACCTGTACCACCCACCAAAAGCGGGATCCTGTTTTTTGAATGTATTTCGTCGATGGCCAGCAGGGCATCATCACGAAACCTTGCCGCAGAATAAGTCTCATCAGGCTCACAGATATCGATCAAACGATGAGGAAAATTGTTCAGGAATTCCTTTGATGGCTTGGCCGTGCCGATATCCATGCCCCGATAAACCAGGGCAGAATCTACACTGATGAGTTCTATGGGAAGCCGCTTGAATAGTGCTGCTGCAATATCTGTTTTACCCGTTGCGGTCGGCCCCATTAGAAATATGACAGGTAATGTCATTTCAATTTTCCCGCTTCAATAATTTGCTCAACGATTCACTATCAAGTGATCGCCATGCCATTTTTTTTGCACCACGTTTTATTTTTCCTACAACGCTCGAATCCAGATTGGCACTTCTTACTTCAGCCATAAGTTGGATCAACATCTGTTTATCACTATCGATTAATCCTGCATCGTTCACATGACTGGACATCATGTTAGTGATTTTCTCGCTGGATTTGTCTGGTTTTACCAGAGGCATCATGTCATCAATCAGACTGATGATATCTGCATACTCAAGCAGTAACGGAATTTCACGGATTAACAGACTATCTGGCGCAATCCTGTCTACCTTCAGGCCAAATCTTTCGAAGACAGAGGCCTTAGATTCAATAAAATTAGCATCATCGATAGAGACAATCATAGTCAGTGGTACAAGCAAGGGTCTGCGACGAATACCTCCTGTCGCATAATCATTTTCCAGTTTCGATAAAGCAATAATTTCCCGACTCAAAGGAACATCGATTAATAATGTTTTACCCTTCAGTTGTGTAATCAAATACCGATCATCAATCAATAAAAAATCATTTGAATCTGAAGGGGGTTTATCCCAATAATTGTTGCTATTGCTGGTGTGCATTGTGGATTTCGAGGAGGATAGAGAGACAGAATTCTTGTCATAAAATTGAGTGGAAAAATATTGAGCTCCCTGCTCCCGAATATCTCTGCCGTCACATACCTGCATCAAGGCACTAAAAACAAAGTCATGCACATCTCTTGCCTGATGGAATTTCACTTCATGTTTGGCTGGATGCACATTCACATCGACATGAGAGACATCCATTTCCAGAAATAAAACGTAGACTGCATGCTTACCGGTATAAAGATGATCCTGAGATGCCATTCGTATCGCATGATTCACTTGTTTGTCCCGAATCACTCGACCATTTAAATAGAAGTATTGTTGATCGACCTGATTCCTTGCTATCTCAGGATGACCGAACCATCCCCATAGTCGTAAACCATTCCGTTCATAATTCAACTCGAAAGAATTGGCAAGAAAATTTTTACCAAATATTGCTTGTGCACGTTCTGCAAAATTATTTTGCTTGCCAGAGCATTGGAGAATAGTTTTATTGTTATGTTTTAAGTGAAATGAAACATCATATCTGCTCAAGGCAATGCGCCTCACAATCTCACGTATATGATAAAATTCAGTGTTATCTGTGCGTAGAAATTTACGCCTGGCCGGCGTATTAAAAAACAGATCCCGCACTTCAACACTGGTGCCCACGACCATGCCTATTGGTGCTTGTTCAGACAGAACATTTCCCTGTGTTACATCAATAGACCATCCATGTTCTTCGTTGGCAATACGAGAAGCTAGTTTTAATCTCGAGACAGAGGCGATACTGGACAATGCCTCGCCACGAAAGCCCAGGGTATTAATTCTTCCTAGATCTGTCTGTGAAAAGAGTTTACTGGTCGCATGCTGTGCCAATGCCAATGGTAAATCATCAGGATGAATGCCATGACCATTGTCCTGAATACTGATCAATAGTCGCCCACCTTTTTTAATATCAAGTTTGATCTCGGTGGCACCAGCATCCAGGCTATTCTCCAGCAATTCCTTAACTACAGATGCTGGCCGCTGAATGACCTCACCTGCCGCAATTTGATTAGCAAGTGCGGTAGAGAGCTTGTGTATTCTTTGAGATAAAACTGTCACTGCCATGACACTATAATACGGCAGCGCTGGATGATGAGGTAGGAAAGGATAAGTTTTATTAGTATTTGTCAGGATTGGCCGATTGCAGGATCGCCAGTATCATCAGGTTTTAATTTCCATTCTGACGATTGGATAAACTCCTCAAAATCACTCCCTGTAACAGGGCGTGACATATAATAGCCCTGTGCTTTATCACAGCCTAATGATGCAAGCTCGGTCAATGTCTCTTTATCTTCGACACCTTCTGCTATGACACTTAATTTGAAATTATGTCCGAGTTCAATAATCGTACGAGCAATCATTTTATCATCTTCGTTTTTGCTCATAGCCAGGACAAATGATTTATCTATCTTAAGTTCGGCAACAGGCAAGCATTTCAGATAAGCAAGTGACGAATAACCGGTACCGAAATCATCAATAGAAAGATCAAGGCCCATATCAGTAAGGTTTTTAAGAACCTCTAAAGAATGTTCAGGTTCAAGCATCACAGCACTTTCCGTAACCTCAAGCATGACTTTATCCGGTTCGATAGACCACATATTCAAGGCGCTTTTTATCATTTGAATAATATTGGGATCGTATAATATAGCAGCAGATAAATTAATAGCGATTTGAAAACCAGACCATTTGGAACACCACTTTTGCGCCTGTCTAAGTGCGACGTTTAATGACCAGATAGTCAAATCCATAATCTGCCCGGTCGATTCAGAAATTGGTATGAAAACATCCGGGGGGACTGCTCCCATCATGGAATTGTTCCATCGCATTAAACATTCGGCACCACATATTTCATTCTTTTGTAAATCAATTTTTGGCTGGTATAGAAGAGTTAGTTCAAAATTATCAATAGCTTTATCAAGTTCTTTTCTAATAACCAGATTAGAATATCCTTTGAAAATATTTTGCTCGGAAAAAAAATTATACTCCCTGCCGTCCTTTATTGCTTTGGCAAGTGCCGTATCTGCACAAATTAATAATTGTTCCGCTTCGTCAGCGTCATCAGGGAAAAATGCTGCCCCTATTGCTATTTGAGCATGAACTTGTTCATTTTTTATAAGTAATGGTTTCGTTAAGTTGGTCAGAATTTTATTTATAGCTAATATAATATGATTTTTGTTTAAAATATTTTTTAATAATATTGCCAATTCATCATTACCTACACGAAAAACAATATCTTCTTTTGATATAATTTCCTGTGCTAATCGAAATAATCTGAATATAAAGTCGTCTCCATTTTCATAACCATATATTGCATTAATATCGTGTTGTGAAAGGACTCTTAGAACAAGTAGCCCACTTGATGCCTTGTTTTTTTTACTATGGAGTAATTCTTTGCCTAGCTGATCCAGGATGCTGCTACGAGAACAAATCGCGAGTTCATTATTATTTTCAGGCATTTGGTCTAGGGATTATATCTATTCAAGACTATTTATAAGTAGAATTTTTCTGCATCAAGTCCATAGGCATTAGCTTCAAGTGTCTTGACAATAGATATCGGGTTCCTATCGGCATCTTCAATTTCTGTAAGTAAATCTATAATAGGGAAGTAGTCATTAGATTTCTTCTCCTTATTCAGTAATACCATTATTTTTGGCCTTAAACGCCTTACCTTATTCTGTTGAATAACAACACAAACTTCACCGGTTGATAACTCAATAAGTGTGCCAGCTGGATATGAGCCAAGACACTGGATAAAATGTTCTACAAGTTCTTCTTTAAAGTCGATGTTTCTACGCGAATAAAGTTGATTAACGACTTCGCTATGTTTAATGCCCTTAGCAAAGATTCGTTCACTTGTCATGGCATGATAACAATCAACCAGACCGGCAATACTGGCATTTAAAGATATTTGTGTTTCCTTTTTCCCATTGGGATAACCGTTCCCATCATAACGTTCATGATGGTCTTGAGCTATTTCCATAGTAGAAGAGCTTATCCCTTCTGTTTTAGATAATAGAGCCACACTATCAGCGACATGATTTTTTATCATTCGTAATTCTTCACTATCCAATTTATCCTGTTTGGTCAGGATAGATAGCGGTAGCTTCATTTTTCCTATATCAAAAAGTAATATTCCAATTGCAAGTTCTTCCAGTTCAGCTTTAGGAAGACCAAGTTCTTTACCAAGTGCTGTAGCAAGAATAGAGCAACTTATCATGTGATGATAAGTATAATCGTCTTTACCTTTTAATTTGGTTAACAGTAAATATGCATCTGTATTATTCGAAATTCCTTCAACTATTGGAACCAGATGATCATGTATAATATCAACATTAAGATCTCCACCAGAACGAATGTCATCCATCGCACGCGAAAATTCATCAGAGAGCTTATTGTAGTTATTTTTCGCGACCTTTAGTGTTTCTTTAATTTTGTCAACTTTAGATAAATTCTTTTGCGGGGCTACTTCCATATATTGATCAGCACCTTCACCCCGTTCTATATCAATATAAATGAACTCACATTGCCTTTTGATTTATTCAATATCATCTTGAGTTTTGATGTAAAAACCTTGAAATAGAAAATCAGATTCGCCCCATGGACGATCAAGGCGTGATACATACATACCTTTTCTTAGAAAATCTGTACTAACACATTTCTCTAACATAACGATGTTGAATAGAATTCGTGGAATGCCTTGGTAGACATTATTTTTATTACCTATTCCTTAGGTTGAGCCGATTCTTTTAATTTAAAGGAACGAATAGTATAGCAATTTTTACTTCGGCCGTAGCTAGCCAGTGTCGCAAGGGCAGTTCTTGAGAACTATCTGGTAAGACGAATAGGCTGATTAGCTAAGCTTATATTGCGGGAATATTCAGAACCTGACCGACCCGGATCCTGTCACTTTTCAATCGATTCGAATCACGTAGTGTATTCATGCTGACTCTATATTTCTGGGCAATACCTGAAAGTGTATCTCCACGCGCAATTATATGTTTACGCGTTGCCACCGCAGCAAGCAATGTTCCTTCCGGGGCGTAGTCCCTGAAATAGTCTTTCATACCACTTAATAGTGCCTTTGCGAGTTTGGTTTGATATGCAGCATTCTTTAAATTTTTTTCTTCTTCAGGATTAGAGATATAGGCCATTTCAACCAGTATCGAAGGAATGTCTGGTGACTTTAGAACTGCAAATCCTGCTGACTGCACATATTTTTTATGAGTTTTACCCAATTTTCTCAGATCAGACAGGACTCTATCAGCAACACCGATACTGGCTTCAAGACTGGCAGTTTGGGAAAGGTCTAGTAGTACCGATGCCAGTACATCATCTTTATCGTCAAGACTGACACCACCAACAAGATCAGCGGCGTTTTCCCTTTCGGCTAACCATTTGGCTGCCTCACTACTTGCTCCTCTGTTAGAAAGGATATAAACAGAGGAACCCCTGACCCTGGGATCTTTAAAGGCATCAGCGTGAATAGAGATAAATAGATCCGCCTTATGTTCCCTGGCTTTCCCAATTCGGTTACGTAGACTAAGAAAATAGTCACCTTCCCGGATAAGTACGGCCTTCATGCCATATTCCTGATTGATTAGATTGGCCAGATTTCTGGCGATTTTCAGTGTCACATCCTTTTCGCGCACACCATGTGGCCCCGTTGCCCCGGGATCATCCCCACCATGACCCGCATCGACAGCGATAATGATATCCTTTGGTCGTTTATTATCTGCTTGTGTGATTACCGGTGTGGCCGCATCTTGCTTGTTTTCATCATAAAGGTCGATAACCAGACGATGACCATACTGCCTGTTAGGTTGTAGCAGGAAGCTACGCATTTCGATATTTTTCTTTAAATCGAAGACAACACGTAAGTTCGACTTGTCTCTTTCAGCACTGCGAACATTTTTCAGATATTTATCAGTATTAACGGGCTGACTGATAGCCTGAGTCATCTTCGCGTTCTCAATGTCGACGACCAAACGATCAGGATTGGAGAGTAGTTCGAGTTTGTGTTCAACTGGGCCAGAGACATCAAAAACTACGCGCGTGTTATCCGGCGCTGCCCAGATACGGACATTCTGCATTGTCACCTGCCCTGCAAACACAGAGATAGGCAACATAAAACACAAAATTAAACACAGTTTACGCATGACCTTAGAACCGTTTGTTTTCTGATATTGTCTTTGTTATTTGATTGTTACTTGAATAATTTCAAGTTTTATCTAGAAAATCAACCTATATCACTGTTTTATAGGTAATAGTAACGGAAAAATCAAGTTTTAAGGGTGTCAAATAGAACGGATAATTTCTTTTCCTGTAGGAGTTTTAGTCTCTAAGCGGACATTTCTATGTTCATCCTGATATTGAATATGAATATGAACGTCCGGCGTACCCAGAAAAGCTGCTGCTTTTTCTGGCCATTCGACAAGACATATACCTGCTCCGGAGAAATAATCACGTATCCCTATAGACTCGAGTTCTTGCGGATTATTGAGCCGGTAGAGGTCGAAGTGAAATACTTCAAGGTCATCAATTTGGTAGGGCTCCACGAGTGTATAGGTCGGTCTTTTGACGATTCCTTGATACCCAAGCCCATTCAGGAATCCTCTGCTTAAAGTGGTCTTGCCGGTACCCAACTCACCTTGTAGAAACAACTTACTACCGGGTGGACAGACACTTGCCAATCTCCGACCCAGTTCCTCCATGGCTGGCGCATCAATGACATCAAGCAGACACATTGAGCAATTTTCTTATCCATGGCATCAAATCACTTGCCAGCATCCCCCGTTCACCATCGGCGGCGGCATTATCTCCAGCGCTTGCGTGGAGGCAGACACCTAGACGCGCAGCATCTCCAATATCAAGACCCAGAGGTTTCCTCTGGGCGATCAATCCGGCAATAATCCCGGTCAGGATATCGCCCATACCGCCACTTGCCATGCCAGGATTTCCGGCAGAGCAAATTGATACCTCGCCCTTATCATCGGCTATCACCGTGCCACTGCCCTTTAACACGGTAATGCCACCAAATTTCTTCTGGATTTCCCTGGCAGCAGCAATCCGATCTGATTGAATTGAGCTGGTATCACAATTTAATAATCGTGCAGCTTCACCTGGATGGGGAGTCAGAACCCAGTGATCCGAGTAGACGGGTTCTTGCGCAAGTAAATTTAGAGCATCCGCATCAACAACCAATGGCAGTTTGCACTCCATAACTTTAGAAAATAATGACATGCCCCAGTTTGATTGACCCAGTCCCGGCCCAATTGCCACGACATTGGCCTTTTCCAGAAGCGGCAGCAACTCACTCGGATTCTCAGTTGCATGCGCCATTACTTCTGGAACAGCCATTGTAATATATCCTGCATGATTCGAATGCGTAGCGAGGCTGATTAATCCTGCACCGGTTCTCGCTGCGGCTTCAGCACATAATCGTGCGGCACCTGCAAAACAATTGTCCCCGCCAACTACAAGCACATGTCCATAGCTTCCCTTGTGTGAAGATTTCGATCTTGCTGTTAAAAAAGATTGTAAATCGTCTAATGTAATTTGTTCTGTCATCGAATTAATTTTAGTTCCTACTCCATTCGGTACATCTAGATTATTAAAATGGACATCCCCAGCATATTCCACACCTTGCCCGGTGAACAAGCCCTGTTTCAAGCCAATAAATGAAATCGTAGCATCTGCGTTTACAGCACAGCCCATGATCTGACCCGTGTCTGCATTGAGTCCGGATGGAATATCGAGAGACAAGACCGGAGTATCACAACTATTAATGGCATTGATAACTTCCCGCCATTGACCAGTCACTTCCCTGTCCAGACCAGTGCCTAAC
>JAKZTI010000011.1:0-6246 GCA_047517145.1 Gammaproteobacteria bacterium | reverse complement strand
AGATTGTCCTGATACCCCCGATCGGTTATTCACCGACAGGCGAGGTATTTAATTTACGTGCTACTGAGGTTGCCATGAAGATTGCGATCAGCCTTGTTGCGGATAAATTAATTTATCTCATGGTTGGAGTGGGCCTGAAAGATGATAAGGGAGAAGACATTCATCAACTGACACAAGTTGAAGCGGAAACCCTGATTGATAAATCGGCTCTGGATGAGCAAAATCATTTACAATTATCCTGTGGCATAAGTGCCTGTAACGAAGGTGTTAAGCGTGTGCATTTTCTGCAACAGAATCAGGATGGCAGTTTATTACTGGAATTATTCAGTCGCGATGGCGTGGGGACATTATTAAGCGCAGCCTCTTTTGATCAAATACGGACAGCAACCATCGATGATGTCGGCGGCATACTGGAACTGATTCAGCCACTGGAACAGGAAGGTGTATTGGTTCGTCGCTCACGAGAAAAGATAGAGGCTGATATCGATGACTATACTGTCCTGGTTCGTGACGGTGCGGTCATAGCCTGCGCGGCACTGCATGTAGAACAGGATAATAAATATGCAGAGTTGGCCTGCCTTGCAGTTGATGAAAATTATCAGAAATTGGGGAAAGGTGAAGAACTTTTTTTATACATTGAAGAGCAGGCGATCAAGCAAGGCATTGAAAAGCTTTATATTTTAACCACCCAGGCAGCCCATTGGTTTCTTGAGCGTGGCTTTATTGAGGCTGATGTTAATGACTTACCCGTGTCACTACAGGAATTCTACAATTACCAGCGTAACTCAAAGGTGTTGATTGAGTCACTGGTGTAGAGAGTAGCGAGTCAATTCAAGATAGGCCAGCCTATCTGCTCAGGCAGTCGGTACAGTTTCTTTTTCCAGTACTTCAATAGTGAGCTTGTCATCTTTTACACTGACAAGGACATTGCCACCATGTTCAAGTTCGCCAAAAAGTATTTCTTCGGCCATGGGTTTCTTGATCTTGTCCTGAATTAGTCTTGCCATGGGTCTGGCTCCCATATTTTTGTCGTGGCCATGTTCCCCTAACCATTTTCTGGCAGATTCATCTATATCGATAAGAACCTTTTTATCATCAAGCTGCGTTTCCAATTCGACAATAAATTTATCAACCACATTAGCAATTGTTATTGCATCGAGGGCGTTGAACTGAATAATGGCATTCAAACGATTTCTGAATTCAGGACTGAAGGTCTTTTTAATTGCTTCCATGGCGTCGCTGCTATGATCCTGATGCGTGAATCCGACTGAGGCGCGACTGATACGTTCTGCACCGGCATTGGTGGTCATGACAATAATGACATTGCGGAAATCAGTTTTACGTCCGTTGGTGTCCGTAAGTGTGCCGTGATCCATTACCTGCAGTAATAAATTAAATACATCAGGATGTGCTTTTTCAACTTCATCCAGTAACAAAACAGAGTGAGGGTGTTTGTTTATTTCTTCCGTGAGTAAGCCGCCTTGATCAAAACCCACGTATCCTGGAGGTGCACCGATCAAACGTGAAACAGTGTGGCGCTCCATATATTCGGACATATCAAAGCGAATCAGTTCAATCCCCATAATACCGGCAAGTTGTTTTGTAATTTCGGTCTTGCCGACACCTGTGGGTCCTGCAAAAAGGAATGAACCAACAGGCTGTTGTAAATCGCCCAGACCAGAGCGGGCCATTTTAATGGCACTGCTTAATGTACTGATGGCTTCATTCTGCCCGAACACGACCATCTTCAGATTGCGCTCAAGATTTTTCATCACATCCTTATCTGATGAAGTGACATTTTTAGCAGGTATTCTGGCAATCTTGGCAACCATATTTTCAATGTCATGAACACCGATTGATTTTTTTCTGCGAGAAATAGGCAATAATTGTTGTGAGGCACCTGCTTCATCGATGATATCAATCGCTTTGTCAGGCAGATGTCGATCCGTAATGTAACGATCAGTGAGCTCTACAGCTGATCGTAAAGCTTGATGCGTATATCTAATGTGATGGTGTTCTTCAAATCTTGATTTTAAACCTTCAAGAATTTTTACAGTTTCATTAATAGTCGGTTCTGTGACGTCGATTTTTTGAAAACGTCTTGCGAGCGCACGATCCTTCTCAAAGATGCCTCGATATTCCTGATAGGTCGTGGAACCGATACATTTAATTTCACCCGAAGCCAGCACGGGTTTGATGATATTTGAGGCATCCATTACCCCACCTGAAGCGGCACCCGCACCGATAATGCTGTGGACCTCATCAATAAACAGTATTGAACCTTCTTTTTTATTGAGTTGGGCGATGATATTTTTAAGGCGTTTCTCAAAATCACCGCGGTATTTTGTGCCTGCAAGCAATGCCCCCATATCAAGTGAGTAGATGACATTCTCAGCAAGCACATCAGGGACTTCCCCATCGACGATCTTTTTGGCCAGGCCTTCGGCGATGGCGGTCTTGCCAACGCCTGCCTCACCAACGTAGAGCGGATTGTTTTTTCTCCGCCGACAAAGAATCTGGATAGTCCGTTCTATTTCATGTTGTCGTCCAATAAGAGGATCAATTTTTCCCTGTTCTGCCAGTAGATTCAGATTAATCGCATATTTTTCCAGCGGGGTAGTACCGGCTTCATCTCCGGCAAGATCTTCTTCGACTGGTTCTGCTTCATTATCATGTTCATCTTCGGAGATCTTCGCAATACCATGTGAGATATAATTAACCACATCCAGACGACTGACTTCCTGTTGGCTGAGGAAATAAGCTGCATGTGATTCTCGTTCTCCAAAAATAGCGACCAGAACGTTTGCGCCCTTAACTTCTTTTCTTCCTGATGATTGCACATGGAAAACGGCACGTTGCAGAACTCGTTGGAAACCGAGTGTGGGCTGTGTATCGTGTTCATCAACATCAGTCAGAAGTGGTGAATTCTCCTGGATAAATTTGCTTAATTCACCATGTAACACGTTCAGATTGGCACCACAGGCTTTGAGTACCTGTGCGGCGGAGGTGTTGTCCAGCAAGGCAAGTAACAGATGTTCAACAGTGACATATTCATGGCGCCTATCACGTGCCTCGTTGAAAACGCTATTCAGTGTAATTTCAAGATCTTTATCCAACATAACGCTTTCTCCTTATTCTTTTTCCATAGTACAGAGAAGGGGGTGTTGATTTTCTCGTGAATAATTATTGATCTGAGCTACTTTTGTTTCTGCGATCTCCCGGCTAAAAACACCACAAATGCCTTTACCGCTTTTGTGTACGTCTAACATGATGCGAGTGGCAGCCTCGACATGCATATTGAAGAAACTCTCCAGGATCTCCACTACAAAATCCATGGGAGTATAGTCATCGTTGTTGAGGATGACTTTGTACAGTGAAGGAAGCTTGAGCTTGGGTTTCGCCTCCTGTACTGCGATGTCGCTATCTTGGTGGTGATCAATCTCTTTTGTCATGATGTGCTACTTTTTTGCTACATTAACCTTAATTATACTGCTCAATTACGGGGATGCCACACTAGTTAGGGTATTTATTCATTATCTTTGATAGGTTTTTGAATATTAATAAAAAATCAATGATTTATGGCCAAATAGCGTATTCATCAATTAATGACGATTTACCAGGTTTACTGCTGGTAACAGTGTGTTTCCCTAGCAGGAGGGGGTGATTTGTGCGATGATCGCCGGCTGAAAAATTCAGGCTACAAATATTTTATTTTTAAGAAGTGGGAGGAATAATGTCGAGACAAGAACAAATCAAGCAGCTAGAGAAAGATTGGGCTGAAAACCCGCGCTGGGCAAATGTTACGCGTGATTACAGTGCAGAAGACGTTGTCCGTCTGCGTGGCTCTGTCATCGAAGAATACACATTGGCTACTCGTGGTGCTGAAAAGCTTTGGGATCTTGTCAATGATGAAGACAGCTATGTGAACTGCATGGGTGCGATTACTGCGGGTCAGGCAATGCAACAGGTAAAAGGTGGCATAAAAGCGATCTATCTGTCCGGTTGGCAGGTTGCTGCAGACGGCAACACTTCGGAAACCATGTATCCCGATCAATCACTCTATGCTTACAACTCTGTGCCGACCATGGTGAAACGTATTAATAATACCTTTCGTCGTGCTGACGAAATTCAGTGGGCAAAGGGCAACAATGATATTGATTACTTTGTGCCGATTGTTGCTGACGCTGAAGCTGGCTTCGGCGGCGTATTGAATGCCTTTGAATTAATGAAGAACATGATTGAGGCCGGCGCTGCCGGGGCTCACTTTGAAGATCAATTGTCTTCTGTCAAGAAATGCGGGCATATGGGCGGCAAGGTTCTCGTTCCAACTCAGGAAGCCATTCAGAAATTGATTTCGGCCCGTTTGGCAGCAGACACCATGGGTGTTCCAACCATCGTGCTTGCACGTACGGACGCAAATGCTGCTAATCTGTTGACATCTGATGTAGATGAACGTGATGCACCTTTCGTAACAGGCGAGCGTACACCAGAAGGTTTCTACACGACTAACGCTGGTATTGACCAGGCGATTGCACGTGGTATTGCTTATGCACCCTATGCTGATCTGCTGTGGTGTGAAACAGCGGTTCCAGATCTGGATGAAGCCAGGAAATTTGCTGAAGCCGTTCGTAAGGAACACCCTGGCCAGTTGCTAGCCTATAACTGTTCACCATCTTTCAACTGGAAGAAGAACCTTGACGATGAAACCATCGCAAAATTTCAGAAAGAACTGGGTGCAATGGGCTATAAATATCAGTTCATCACCTTGGCCGGCATTCATAACATGTGGTACAACATGTTCAACCTGACACGTGATTACGTAGAACGCGGCATGACTGCCTATGTTGAGCAGGTTCAGGAGCCTGAATTTGCAGCAGCAGCAGATGGTTATACATTTGCCAGTCATCAGCAGGAAGTTGGTGCTGGTTACTTTGATGATGTGACCACTGTGATTCAAGGTGGTGCATCTTCTGTTACTGCATTAACTGGCTCTACAGAAGAAGCACAGTTCGACTCTAAATAATACAGTCGAATACCATTTAACAGGACCCGATACTGCATAGCAGTATCGGGTTTTTCTGTTTATGGTATATGCGGTTCGAAATGTTCAGCTACTGTGATGTAATTTAGGCCGATCATAAGGAACCACCAGTGAGACCTTACCGGACCGATGCATTGCCTGGATTTCTCGCCAGTATTCTGCGGTTAATAATTCACCATGAACCACAAGGAAAAGCGAACGTAATTCCTTGTCCATGGAAAGAAACTTGATAAATTCTTCTGGAAACATATCGTGTGGCCCGACGTAGTACCAGGACTCTGAACGCAGCTCATCAACGTCATCATTGGCTTGCGGGATATCCCGGAAATTACACTCGGTGATCAGACTGACTTCATCATAGTCATAGAAAAGGATTCGGCTGTGTCTGGTGACACCAAAATTTTTTAATAATAAATCTCCGGGAAAGATATTGGTCCGTGCCAGATCCTTAAGGGCCTGTCCATAATCGAGAACTGCCTGCTCAGCCTTTTCACGGCTGACTTCATTAATATACAGATTAAGTGGCCGTACACGACGCTCTATGTAGACATGCTTAATCAGTAAATTATCATCAATAATTTCTACAGTATTTGATGCATCCTGCAACAGTTCATCAAGAAGTTCTTTGAAAAAACGATTGATTGGAAACTTAAGGTTCAGAAATTCCTGCGTATCAATCAAACGTCCGGCACGATCATGCTTGGATACAAGTTTGTATTTTTCGATAACCTCACTACGAGTAATTGTTTTAGGGTAACCAAATTTGTCCCTGATAATTTTGAAGACCAAATCATATGAAGGCAAAGTGAAAACAATCATCACCAGTCCTTCATCACCGTCAGTGTGTACGAACTGATCAGAAGTTAATTTCAAATGTTCGGTAAAGATTCTGTGCCTTTCAGTCTTGCCTTGCCGCAGTCTGCCTAAAACAGTGTAGAGTTCATCAATCGGTTTTTTGGGTAATATGGAATGAATAAAATGTACCGCACCCACAACCGAGTTAGGATCAGCAAAGTAGTAGGAACGGGTATAACTAAATACGATACTCACTTCTACCTCAGATGTAAGTACGGCATCAATGACGATACCTTTATCGGTATTTTTAAATGCGACAACAATTGGTGAAACGCTATCTCTCATGATGATTCTTCCGATGAGATAAGCGCGTGCTGATTGATAAAAAAACGAGTCGATAAATTCAAATC
>JAKZTI010000010.1:0-25008 GCA_047517145.1 Gammaproteobacteria bacterium | reverse complement strand
GCCGTACGCCCGTCATTGGAAAAGTTATTCGTGAATTTCTTGAAAAGAAACACATGCTCTCTTATATGGAAGCCATCCTGCGTATCTACAATCGCTTAGGCAGACGCGACAATAAATACAAGGCCAGGATAAAGATTCTGGTAAAGGCTACTGGTATCGAAAAATTTACCGAAATGGTGGAGGTAGAGTGGTCGTATATTAAAGATTCTGTGTTGTTACTGGATCAGAAAGAAATTGATCGCGTTTGTGCACAATTTGCAGCACCAGATTATGAAGAAAATGCAGGTGCTGATACAAGCTTCGCTGAACATCAGGCCAGCGATCCAGCCTTTGCTACATGGGTGGGTCGAAATGTCGTGTCACATAAAGTGGATGGTTATCGCGCGGTTGTGGTGTCACTCAAGGCACCGACCATTGCCCCAGGAGATGTTACCGATGTGCAAATGGATCATCTTGCCGACTTAATCGATAAATATAGCTTCGCTGAAATAGTCACCACCCATGACCAGAATTTTATTATGCCTCACGTAAAACAGGCCGATTTGTTTTCATTATGGGAAGGTTTAATCGCGCAGGGTCTGGCAACACCCAATATTGGGTTGTTGACTGATATGATTTGTTGTCCCGGCCTGGATTTTTGTTCGCTTGCGAATGCCGGATCCATTCCGATTGCGAAGCAGATTAATGAAAAATTTAATGACATGGATTACCTGCACGACATCGGTGATATCAAGATCAAAATGTCAGGTTGTATGAATGCCTGTGGCCATCATCATGTTGGTCATATCGGCATACTCGGTGTAGATAAAAAAGGTGTTGAATTTTATCAATTGACGCTTGGTGGTTCGGCTGAGAATGATGCGGTCCTAGGTGATCGACTGGGTCCCGCAATTGAAAAAGAGAATGTTGCTGACACCATTGGTCAACTCCTTGATGTCTATGTTGAAAATCGCCAGGAAGAAGAATCTTTTCTTGATACTTATCGTCGGCTTGGGATTGATCTATACAAGCAAAGGGTCTATCCAAAGAAAAATTCGGAAAAAAAGGTGGCCACCAATGCAGCTTATTAAGGATCAAAAAATTGTTGAAGATGGTTGGCAACGACTTACTGAGATTACAGAAGATGCGAGTTTACCTACAGGTGATGTTATTGTTCCTTTCGCTTATTGGCTGGAGAACAGGGAAGCTTTGTCGAGCAGGGAAGGAATGCTGGGTGTTTGTATAGATGGCGACAACGATATTCAGGAAGTAGTAAAAGATATTGAGCATTTTGATTTGATTGCACTGGATTTCCCTGCTTTTGTCGATGGGCGTTCTTACTCACATGCACGCCTGTTGCGTGACAGGTATAACTTTGAGGGAGAATTACGTGCCGTCGGTGATGTTTTGCGTGATCAGCTTTTCTTTATGCAACGCTGTGGCATCAATTCTTTTCAGTTAAGAGAAGATAAAGATATGCAAGATGCCTTGAATGCATTTACCGAGCTTTCTGTAAAATATCAGACGGCTGCAGATGGTGCCGAGCCAATTTACAAGTACCGTTAAGAGTCCCATTAATAAATTTTCAGGAACAGATTAAACTGTGACGACCGTCACTGACGGGTGGTTCAGTTCTGGATCCCTGTGAAACCCTTTGACCATTAATACAGTATCTCCGGGGCTTGCCAAATCCAGTTCTATAGCAACTTTTTTTGCCAGAGCATTATGGTTATCCATATCATCTTCTGTCGCCAATACAGGAATAATACTCCACATCATAGCCATTTTTCTGCAGGTACTAACCTGATTTGATATGGCAACCACAGGTGCGGCTGGTCTTGCGGAACTCATAGTTGCCGCTGACATACCCCCCTGTGAAATAACGATGACAGCACGTGCCATCAAATCCCTAGCCAGACCATTGCTTGCGTTTGCCATGGCATCCCATAAAGGCACGGGCACCTTCCCCGAGGTACTTAATCCGGAATCATACTCACCATGTTTCCAGAGATAGGCTTCAGTTTGACGCAGGATACTATCCATCATTACTACAGATTCGACAGGAAAACTCCCGGCAGCAGATTCTGCAGATAACATCACAGCATCAGTCCCTAGTGTTACGGCATAAGCGATATCTGTGACTTCAGCACGCGTTGGTCTGGCATTTTCGATCATGGATTCCAGCATCTGCGTGGCAACGATAACAGGTTTGAATTTTTGGCGGGCGCGGTCGATTAATTGGCTTTGGGCAACTGGAACTTGTTCAGGTTTGAGTTCAACCCCCAGATCGCCACGTGCGACCATGATGCCATCTGCAGCATCAAGAATGCCATTGATATCCTCAAGCGCTTCCGGCTTCTCGATCTTGGCAATGATGTTTGTATTGGCACCTGCCTCGCTAACAATCAATTTCAAATCATTAATATCTGCAGCACAGCGGACAAAGGATAATGCCAGGAAGTCTACCCCGAGGCCCAAAGCAAATTGTGCATCATCACGATCCTTGTCTGTAAGAGAGGGCGCTGAGACATTGACACCCGGCAGGTTAATCCCCTTGTTGTTCTTAAGAACACCGCCATAGACAATCGTGCATGAGATCTCAGTGCCATCAACACCTTCAACTTTAAGCTCAAGATTACCATCGTTGATTAAGATACGACTCCCAGCTTTAACATCATCAGCTAAAGCTTCATATTGAGAAGGAATCAGACCGGGCTCTCCCTCAACATCACGCGTGGTGACAGTGACAGGTTCCCCATCGACCAATGTGATTTGTCCATCCTTAAATCTTCCCGTACGGATTTTTGGACCACATAGATCAGCCAGGACAGCGATTGGTTTGCCCAGTTCGTCAGAGATACTGCGCACGAGCTTATAGGTGTTTTCATGTGATGCATGTTCACCATGGGACATGTTTAGACGAAAGACATTGGCGCCGGCTTCAATTAATTTCCTGATGACCTCTGCTGAATCGGAGGCTGGTCCCAGTGTGGCAAGGATTTTTGTTCGTCTGTTTTTTAACAACTTGATGTCTGTAACAATACTCATGCCTAGCTCCGTTTCCTTCTATCGAGATTTTATGTCAGTATGATTTCCAAATCGGCAGCCATTTCCGCAGAAAGGGATATTTTTAATATCTTAACACACTGAATATGAACCAGTTTGGCCTGTTAAAACACTATCGGTTTTTCCCGATATTCTACACCCAGTTTCTGGGTGCGCTGAATGATAATGTGTTTAAGAATGCAATTGTCATATTGATAGCATTTTCCCTCGCCGACGAGATGGGCGCTAATGCCAGTATTCTGGTGATTACCGCAGCTGGTATATTCATCCTGCCTTTCTTTCTTTTTTCTGCCACAGCAGGCCAACTCGCGGATAAATTCGAAAAATCCATGTTAATACGCCGAATCAAGATAGCGGAAATCATCATAATGTTAATAGGCAGTGTCGGGTTTTATTTTATGAGTGTGCCCATATTGCTAACACTTTTATTTTTTATGGGAACACAATCTACATTATTCGGCCCGTTAAAATACAGCATCCTTCCACAACACTTGTCTGAAGATGAACTGCTTGGTGGTAATGGCATGATTCAGATGGGTACCTACCTGGCCATATTGTTGGGTACAATTATTGGCGGTGTGCTCATTGCGATAAATCCGAATGGTAGTTTATATGTGTCTATGGTCATCGTTTTGCTGGCAACGGCAGGTTGGCTAGCCAGTCGTTCGATTCCTGAGGCAACTGCACCTGAACCATCGCTTCATATTAACTGGAATATTATTACTGAGACCTGCAGGATTATTAAATATTCCAGAGAAGATAAGACAGTGTTCTGGGCAATCATTGGAATATCCTGGTTCTGGTTTTACGGTGCCACATTTCTGTCATTGGTTCCAACATACACACGAGATGTTTTATTTGCAGACGAAAGAATAGCGACATTGATGCTCACTGCTTTTTCAATCGGTATAGGCACAGGCTCATTAATGTGTGAGAAATTATCACACAAACATATCAACCTGGGATTAGTGGCTATAGGTGCCATAGGCTTAACCTGTTTTGCAACTGATCTGTCTTTTATCTCATTGCCGGACATGAAACTATCAGAAGGTGAGTTATTAACCGCCGGCATGTTTCTTCAGCATTTTAACCACTGGCACGTGTTAATTGATTTGATCTTGATTGGAATGTCGGGAGGCTTATATATGGTTCCCCTGTATGCTCTGATCCAGCAACAAAGTAATCCCTGTCATCGTTCCAGAATCATTGCAGCAAATAATATTCTAAATGCAATATTTATGGTGATCTCCGCGCTCATGATAATTTTATTAATTACTGCTGGGATTGATATTCCACAGATCTATTTTATTGTTGCTGCATTGAATCTCATGGCCATGGTGGTGATTTTTAAAAAAGAACCAGAATTTCTAAGGCAATTTTTTAAATATATAAGTAATTAGAGAACTTAAACATATGATTTAAAAGGAATTGATTTGTACTTGATGTATTCGGACTAAATCATCGGTTAATATATATTTAGGCAAGGAATAAATTATTTCGGTGCCCAATAATCTCATTTAGAAAAATTGTAACGAAAGATCACTAATTCGCATGTGAAATTTTTATGGATGATTCTTTAGATATTGCCAAGAGTACTTTGGAAGAACAGACACTTCGTGAAATGGAGTTGCTAAGCAGTGTTGTCCTGGAAAATTCACTTGATGCATTTATTGCAATCAATACCAAAGGAAAAATAATTTGGTGGAATCAACAGGCTACCGAGACATTTGGCTGGTCTGAAAATGAGGTTAAAGGTAAATCGTTAGATCAATTTATTGTACCTAGAGGTAAAAAAACTGCTTACAGAAAAGGCATCAAAAGAGTACTTGAGACGGGCGAATCACATCTCCTGAACAGGAGAATTGAAATCGATGCACAACACCGGGACGGACGTACCTTTCCAGTCGAATTAACCATCACACCGGTTTACTCTGGTAATGAGATTATCTCATTCAGCGCATTTATTAGAGATATTTCTGCTAACAGGAAACTGGAAGCAGTTCATCGAGCTGAACTAAACGTTCTTGAGATGATTGCAGCGGGGGGATCTCAAAAGAAAATCTTGACAGTGTTGTGCAAAGAAATTGAAAAATTAACGTCGGATAATGTTTTTGCATCGGTACTTCTTGTAGATGAATATGGGACTCATCTCAAGCTGGGTGCTGCACCGAGCTTCTCCAAAATAGTCCAGGGTGCGCTGGATGGAATGGCGATTGGTGATTGTGGAGGTTCCTGTGCAACGGCTGTTTATAGGAATAGTCCTGTTTTTGTTTCGGATGTACAAACCGATCCTATTTGGGCTGATTTTAGAGAATTTACAAAGGAACACAATATTCGAGCCTGTTGGTCTATGCCCTTTTATTATAGAAATGGTTCAGTGATGGGGAGTTTTGCCTTAACACATTCAATAATCATAGAGCCTACTGAGACAGACATTCGCATACTCAAGATTGCAGCTAACCTGGCCAGTATTACTGTTGAGCGCTTACAGTCACAAACAGCATTGCAATTAAGTGAGGAGAAATTTTCCAAGGCTTCTGAGATAAGTCCCGATGCTGTTGTCATCACACGCGTTGCGGATGGAAAAATCATCGAGGCGAATGATGCCTGTATCAAGTTATCTGGATATCAAAGAAAAGAACTCGTTGGTAAAACAACACTTGGGTTAAATATTTACAGTGCAAATGAAAGGGACAAGGTTGTCTCGCTTCTTAAAAAGAAAGGAAAATATGTCAATTTAGAATCTTTCCTAAGAAGAAAAAATGGACGTGTACTTAATACCTTATCATCGGCTGTCGTAATTGAAATAAATGGTGAGCCCTGCATTTTTGCAGCCATTCGCGATATTACTGAACGTAAGCATGCCGAAGAATCACTCAGTAATAAAAATCAAACATTAAGAGCATTGAATCTATGCAACCATGAATTGCTACATGCAGTTGACGAGCAAAGCTTGTTAGACGCTGTTTGTAAAATCATTGTGGAAACCGGTGGATTTCGAACAGCAGGAGTAGGGATTGCTGAACATGATGAAAATAAAACTGTGTGTTTTGTGGCACAGCATGGTGATGATCATGGTTATTTGAAAGGAGCAAAAGTCAATTGGCGTGATGATAATGAACGTGGTTGTGGCCCTGTAGGCGTGACGATACGAACGGGCCAAGCTCATATTATTCACGATGTGAATACTGAACCAAATTTTGAACTCTGGAGAAAATCAGCACTTGCAAGTGATTATGCTTCCAGCGTTACTATTCCCCTGGTGTCTGAAAGAAACAAATTGGGTGTTCTGCTTGTTTATTCATCTGAAACGAATCATTTTGATAAAGAAAAATTGGAGCTTCTGGATAGTCTGGCAAATAACCTGGCTTATGGTATTCAGACGTTACGGAATAAAAAAGAGCAACAACTAGCCAAAGCCGCATTACATGAGTCTGAGCAAAAATATAGCAAGGCAATCGAGATTAGCCCGGATTCAATCATTATAACCAGACTTCGGGACGGCATGATTCTGGATATTAATAGAGCTACAACGGTCACTACAGGATATTCCCGTGAAGAATTAATTGGCAAGACAACATTAGACTTAGGTTTTTACGATAAAGAAGATAGAAAGAGGCTCATCAGTGCATTGCAGGAGAGCGGTAGCTTCACAGAGTATGAAATTTTTATGAAAAGAAGAGATGGTAAACACCGTATTTTATCATCATCTGCTGTTGTCATGAATATAGACGGTGAAGACTGTATCTTTCTCATTGCTCACGACATTACTGAGCGTAAACAAGTTGAATTATCGTTAAGCGAAAGTGAATACAAATTAAGAAGTGCATTTGAAACCAGTCCTGATGCAATCGCAATCACATCGCTTAAAGATGGCGTGGTCATGGAAGTAAATCAAGGGTTTATTCAGACATCAGGATTCAGTAAAAAAGAGCTAATAGGCAAGACCACTAGGGAGTTAGGAATTTGGCCAGAGCCTGAGGACAGGAAAAAGTTTGTAAATGTACTACAGTCCACAGGATTTGTTACAGGAATGAACATTAAGCTAAGACGTAAAAATGGTGTTGTGTTTCCAATGTTAATTTCAGCAAGCGTTATCCATTTTGGAGGGGAATCTTACGTTTTTACGGTATCCAGAGATATTAGTGATATTCAGGAATCCAGCGACAAACTGGAAAGAGCAAACTGGTTGCTAGAACTAGAGAAAAACGCACTCGAAAAGATTTCATCAGGCCTGGAGCCCAGCATAATATTAAAAGAATTAATAATTGCTATAGAAGAACAATATACTGAAATTTATTGTTCAATGTCTCTTTTGGTGGATGAAGGTCAATATTTAATCCCCTATGCGGCATCAAGATTGCCTGAAGAATATGAAAAAGAGTTAGGCAAGATAAAAATTGGTCCTTCTGTAGGTTCATGTGGCACAGCTGCTTACTTTAATAAAAATGTGTATGTATCAAATATCGCCAAAGATCCACTTTGGAAAGGTTTTCAGGAGTTGGCAGCTAGACATGGATTGCGCGCGTGTTGGTCAATGCCTATTGCATCTACTGCAGGAGAAGTACACGGAACGATAGCGATTTATTATAAGGAACCGAAAAAAGCAGATAAGGAACATGTAGAGCTATTAGAACATATAAGAAAAATTGCAGAAATTTCGCTTGAGCAATACAAGGCAAAAAATGATCTTACACAAAGTGAGGAACGATTCAGGAATACTTTCGACCATGCCCCCACCGGAATGGCACTTATTGATATTCAGGGGAACATATTAAAAGTCAACGACGCCGTGTGCCAGATGTTAGGTTATAAAAAGAGTGAATTGCTCGGCAAAAATTTTCTTTCCCTGACTGCTACTGATGATTATGAAGAAAGTAAATTAAATTATAACAAAATTATTTCCGGAGAAATAAAGAGCGTAAAAACAGAGAGACACTACATTCATAAAGAAGGTTATATTATTGATGTAGTGCTAAGTGTTTCTATGGTCAACGATCAGAATGGTAAGCCAAATCACCTTGTTGCACAGCTAGATGACATTACGCTGCAAAAAAAGTCTGAAAAAAGATTACAGGAAAGTGAAATAAGATTTCGTGCATTATATGACGGCACTCCCGCTATATTTTTAACGATTAATAAAGATTACTCGATTGCATCGGCGAATATTTTCGGCGCTGAAAAACTCGGTTATGGTGTGAACGATCTTGTTCAACGTTCAACAATGGAACTTGTTTTGGCAGAAGACAGGGAAAATTATCAAAATCTCCTGGATTCATGTTTTTTAAACCAGGAGAGTGTGCACAATTGGGAAATACGAAAGGTTAAAAATAATGGAACAGTCATATGGAGTAAAGAGTCTGCGCGTGTGATTAATGATATTGATGGCACTTTGAAATTATTGATTGTTTCGGAGGATATTACTGAGGCTCATAAACTCTCCCAGCAGCTATCTTATCAGGCAAGCCATGATGCACTAACGGGTTTAGTGAACAGAAGAGAGTTTGAACTTAGGCTTGAAAAATTGATACATGAGGGTAGCGGTGATGAACATGCATTATGTTATATGGATCTTGATCGATTTAAGGTGATAAATGATACCTGTGGGCATCTAGCAGGAGATGAATTACTCAGGCAATTAGGCGAGTTATTTCAATCAAAAGTCCGCGTAAAAGATACACTTGCACGATTGGGCGGAGATGAATTTGGTGTACTAATGGAAAATTGTTCACTCGATCAGGCTCAAAGCGTAGCTCAGAATTTAAGGGAACTGGTAGAAGAATTTCAATTTGTTTGGACTGACAAACGATTTTCAATTGGTGTCAGTATTGGCCTGGTACCTATAGATGATAGAAGTGATAATGCAACTAGCATATTAAGTGCCGCTGACGCATCTTGTTATGCCGCAAAAGATGCGGGGCGGAACAGAGTCCACGTTTATCATCCAGAAGATATTGACCTGGCAGTTCAAAGAGGTGAAATGCAATGGGTTAGCAGGATTAATGACGCATTAGATGAAAGTCGCTTGCGATTATATGTGCAACCTATAATTTCATTAATTGACAATAATAAAGACGAAAAACATTATGAATGTTTGATAAGGATGGTTGATAAAGATGGGAAAATCATTCTCCCCAGCTCTTTTTTGCCAGCCGCTGAGCGTTATGATCTTTCTATCAAGCTTGATCGATGGGTATTTGAATCAATCTATGAGTGGATGGCAATTCTCCCTGGCAAGCGTAAAAGATTAACTTCTTGTGCGATCAATTTATCTGGGCATTCATTAAGTAATGAAGAGTTCCTGAATTTTATCGTCAACAAACTGGATGAAGAGAAAGTACCAACATCAAATATTTGTTTTGAAATAACAGAAACTGTCGCGATATCCAGATTAGCTAATGCAATAAGATTTATGGAGGTGTTGAAAGGCAAAGGTTGTTTTTTTGCGCTTGACGATTTTGGTAGTGGTGTTTCTTCATTTGGATATTTGAAAAACCTGCCCGTTGATTTTCTCAAAATTGACGGTATGTTTGTCAGAGATATGTTAGAAGATCCAATTGATATGGAGATGGTCAGGTCTATTAATCAAATTGGTCATGTCATGGGTAAAAAGACCATTGCTGAATTTGTTGAAAATAAAAAAATTTTAGAGTGTTTGAAAAAGATGGGTGTTGATTACGCACAAGGTTTTCATGTGGGAAAACCGAGAGCGATAAAGGTGCCGTTGATACAAAGTGGAGGTCAGGAAAAAACCCTCAGAAAACCAACGCCAAAACACAAGCGTTATAGACGCACCAGAAAAACAGATTAATCAAGCACAATTCTGGTTCAATCATTGATTACGATGCCCTTTTGGTAAATCAAACTGCTAGAATGGAATATCATCATCAAAATCATCGTTAGAGCTTTTTGCACCTGACGTCGCGGGCGCTGATTGTTCTGCCGGAGGTGACTGGTCAAAACTTGCAGTCGTTCCACCACTTTTACTGCCCAGCATCTGCATCTCGTTGGCAACGATTTCAGTGGTATAGCGATCGTGTCCTTCCTTGTCCTGCCACTTGCGGGTCTGTATGCGGCCTTCAACATAAACCTGAGAACCCTTGCGTAAATATTCACCGACGATTTCAGCCAGGCGACCGAAGAAGACAACGCGGTGCCATTCAGTACGTTCCTGCATCTCACCGGATTCTTTATCTTTCCATTGCTCATTAGTTGCGATACTGATATTTGCAACAGCTGCGCCACCGGCGGTGTATCTGATGTCAGGATCCTGTCCTAATGATCCTAATATAATTGCTTTGTTTACGCCTCTGGCCATTTTTATTTCCTCTTGAATTATTCTCTTCGGTTAATCGCAGTCCCCAAAAAAGGGGCTAGTAATGTTTAGTCTTCGTCCTGAGCTACTTAATTCTGGGTTTGGTTCGCGGGTAGCAGGGTTACCAGAAACCATACCAGTGCCATGATACTACCAAAAACGAAGACCACCGGCAGCCCGAAATGTTCGTGGATAATGCCACCAATTAGTGCGCCCGTAAACGTTCCGATAAACTGGCTTGAGGCGTAGACACCCAGAGCCGTGCCTTTGCTATTTTTTGACGACATGGTTGAAATAAGTGAAGGCAAGGATGCTTCCAGATAATTAAAAGCCGTGAAAAACACCAGCAGCATCGTAGCCATGGCCATAAGTGTGCTGTGCCAAAAGTAGTAACCTATCTGTGATATAAGCAATATCAATACTGCAGCCTTAAAGCATGCTACTGATTTATTTGCGCGTTCGCCCAGAATAATGGCGGGTGCCATGAGGATGACCGACGCTAACAGAACGGGCAAATAAACTTGCCAATGTTGCGACGATGCCAGGCCTACAATGTCCTGTAAAGTGAGGGGGACGACAATAAAGTTCGCCATTAAGATAGTGTGCAGTATAAAAATGCCCAGATTCAATTTGAGAAGCTTGTGATCCCTTAATACATTTCCCAGCATTGCCAGCGAGACTTCAGCGTCACTATGAAATGAAATATGCTCAGGGTTTGGAACCAGTAGATAAAGCACAATGATGGCGAGCAGCGCTAATATTGCGCTGAAGATAAATATCCCGGAAACACCAATCAGCGTGGCCAATAGCGGGCCGGCGACGAATGCCAATGAAAAGGCAAAGCCGATACTGATACCAATGAAGGCCATGGCTTTGGTTCTTTGTTGTTCGCGGGAGAGATCTGCGGCCAGAGCCATGAGTGCGGCAGAAATTGCTCCAGCACCCTGCAATGCGCGCCCCAGAATCATGACCCAGATGGAATCTGCCTGACTGGCAAGCAGACTTCCCACTGCGAATATCAACAGGCCAGCAAAAATCACAGGCTTCCTGCCTAGCTTGTCTGACAACATGCCAAAGGGGATCTGCAGAGATGCCTGGGTCAGACCATAGATTCCGAAGGCAAGTCCTATCAAGGTTGGCGTCGATTCAGTTAGTGTTCTGGCATAAAGGACGAACACCGGCAATATCAGGAACAGCCCCAACATCCTCAGGAACAAGACGGATGCCAGACTCAGGCTTCCTCTTAGTTCTGTTGCTGTCATTTTATCGTTAGGCTGCATGCCTGAAAGTGAACCTCGGTTCCTAAAAAAAGGCACATATTGCCAGCAACGACTCCTTTGAACAATGTATAATTACAGGTTTACATTGGCGAAGACAGAAAGTATTCATGGACACAATTCGATTACGTGGTGCACGTACTCATAATTTAAAGAATGTTGATGTTGATATTCCCAGGGACAAGCTGATTGTTATTACGGGGTTATCTGGTTCAGGCAAATCGTCGCTCGCATTTGACACGATCTACGCAGAAGGCCAGCGTCGCTATGTCGAATCGCTTTCTGCTTATGCCAGACAGTTTCTGTCGATCATGGAAAAACCGGATGTCGATCTGATCGAAGGTTTATCACCCGCCATTTCTATTGAGCAAAAATCGACTTCACATAATCCACGTTCTACCGTGGGTACCATTACAGAGATCTATGATTACCTTAGATTATTATTTGCCAGGGTTGGTGAGCCGCGTTGTCCGGAACATGATATTCCCCTGGCGGCACAGACTATCAGTCAGATGGTTGATCATGTGTTGGAGCAACCAGAGGGAAGGCGCCTCATGTTACTTGCACCCGTGGTGCAGGGACGTAAGGGAGAACATTTGCAGTTAATCGATCATTTGCGTAGTGAAGGCTTTGTGCGTGCGCGTATCGACGGTGTTGTGACTGAACTGGATCAGGTACCGGAGCTGGATTTATACAAGAAACACGATATTGAAGTCGTGGTTGATCGTTTCAAGGTACGCCCGGATCTGAAATTACGCCTGGCAGAATCTTTTGAGACTGCGATCCGATTGTCGGATGGTGTAGCCAGGGTCGTTCCCATGATTGATTCAGATGGGCAAGTCTCAGATCAGGAAGATGCAGAGGAGCTGATTTTTTCTTCTCGCTTTGCCTGTAATCAGTGTGGGTACAGTCTGAATGAGCTGGAGCCCCGTATATTTTCGTTTAACAATCCCGCCGGCGCCTGTCCCGCTTGTGATGGCCTCGGTGTTGAACAATTTTTTGATCCTGCTCGTGTCGTGCAACACGAGGAACTAACTTTACCCGGTGGCGCGATTCGTGGTTGGGACAGACGCAATGCGTATTATTTTCAATTAATTAAATCCTTGGCCAGCCATTATAAATTCAAGATAGATACCTCCTTTTGTGATCTTTCAGATGAAATTCAGAACGTTATTCTTTACGGCAGTGGTGATGAAGAAATTAATTTCAAATATTTAAGTGACAGGAAAGGTGCAGTCAGGAGAAGACATGCCTTTGAAGGGGTGATCCCCAATATGCGTCGTCGTTACCATGAAACTGATTCGGCCATGGTGCGGGAACAACTGGCTAAATATATGAATAGTCGATCATGTCCAGAATGTCATGGCACCCGATTAAATACTGCTGCACGGCATGTTTTCGTTAATGAGTACACCTTGCCTGATATCACTGCAATGCCAGTTGATACCGCAAGAAAATGTTTTTCAGAATTAAAGATGGAAGGTCAGCGTGCTGAGATTGCTGCCAAGATTCTGAAAGAAGTGGTTGATCGTTTACAGTTTCTTGTGAATGTCGGTCTGGATTATTTGACCCTGAATCGCAGCGCTGAAACCTTGTCAGGAGGAGAGGCACAACGAATTCGATTAGCCAGCCAGATAGGCGCGGGTCTGGTCGGTGTTATGTACGTATTGGACGAACCTTCAATTGGTTTACATCAACGCGATAACCGACGTTTGCTGAAAACCTTAAAACACTTAAGAGACATGGGCAATACCGTGATCGTTGTTGAACATGATGAAGAGGCAATTCTTGAAGCAGATCACGTCATTGATATAGGCGTCGGTGCCGGAGTGCATGGCGGCAATATCATTGCGCAAGGTTTGCCTGAAGACATTATCAAGTGTAAGGAGTCAATTACTGGTCAGTTTTTATCACGCACAAGAGAAATTCATGTGCCTGCTGAGACAACGCCGTTTGATAATGCCAGAGTGTTCAAGCTGGAAGGAGCGACCGGCAATAACCTGAAACATGTGAACATCGAATTACCCATCGGCTTAATGACCTGTATCACCGGTGTTTCAGGATCGGGCAAATCGACGCTGATTAACGAGACCCTGTATAAAATAGCCGCACGTGAAATTAATGGATCCAGTCTGGAGCCCTCAGCTTACAAATCTGTAACAGGTCTGGATTGGTTTGATAAGGTCGTTGATATCGATCAAAGTCCGATAGGAAGAACACCACGTTCAAATCCGGCAACCTATACGGGACTCTTTACACCTATCCGGGAATTATTTTCTGCCACTCATGAAGCACGATCTCGCGGTTATAAGCCAGGGCGTTTCAGTTTTAATGTTAAAGGTGGGCGTTGTGAGGCCTGTCAGGGTGATGGTGTCATTAAAGTTGAGATGCATTTTCTACCAGACATCTATGTGGCTTGTGACATATGTAAAGGTCAACGCTATAACAGAGAAACGCTGGATGTCCGGTACAAGGGCAAGAATATTCACGAAATACTTGATATGACGATTGAAGAGGCCAGCGTGTTTTTCGATCCAGTGCCGGTGATTGCGCGGAAATTGCAGACGCTTGTCGATGTCGGGCTTGCCTATATTAAATTAGGGCAAAACGCGACGACATTGTCTGGCGGTGAGGCACAGCGAGTTAAACTCTCTCGCGAGTTATCAAAAAGAGATACTGGCCGGACTTTATATATCCTCGATGAACCGACCACAGGCTTACACTTTCATGATATTGAGCAGTTATTGCAGGTATTACATCGACTGCGTGATCATGGCAATACCATGGTGGTGATTGAACACAATCTGGATGTGATAAAGACAGCTGACTGGATCATCGATCTGGGACCGGAAGGTGGTGACGGTGGCGGAGAGATCGTTGCTGTAGGATCGCCGACAGAAGTCGCGGCCAATAAAAGATCATATACCGGACATTATTTAAAACCAATACTTGAACGACACAGTAAGGCAGATGAGAAATTAACAGGGTTGAAAGATAAAAAAGGGACTAAAGAAAAAATAGCCAAAGGAGAAACATCCCAAAAAAAAGTAGCTATGTCATCATGAAGTTCAGAATAATCATTGGCTTTTTTATGTTACTGATGCTTAGCCATTTCAGTGTTGCCGATAGCAGCAATGAATTCGATGTGCCATTCTCTGAAGATAATTCACGGTATCCTGTGAACTGGCAGGGATTACCTGAGCCATATCACACAGAATCTGCGACCAATCCACCCAGGCTGATACCACAACCGAAACAGGCATCTCTTTCAGTCCCTGAAGGATTTGTTGTCGAAGAATATTTATCTGATTTCTTGCGACCCAGATTCATGTTGCTCGGCCCTGATAATGAGATTCTCCTATCGGACATATCAGCGGGAATTGTCTATGTCATACGTGACAGAAAAGCGGTGCCATTAATTACAAATTTAGGTCGGCCTTATGGCATGGCGTTGTATAATGACTGGTTGTATGTCGCTGAAGCCAGCTCGGTTAAGCGTTACAAGTATTCGTCAAAACAGGGCAGTGTCGGCAAAGGCGAAGAAGTGATTCCTTTACATCGTTATGCCACAGCGCATATTACACGTTCCATTCTGTTTGATGAGTCCGCCGAGAAACTCTATCTGACGGTGGGGTCGGGTTCGAATGTCGACCTGGGTGAAGCTCCGATTCGCGCAGCGGTAAGTCGCTTCAATCCAGATGGAACAGGATTTGAATTATTTGCCACAGGTATTCGTAATCCAGTCGGTCTGCAATGGTATCCCCATGCAAATGAATCTGAGACAAAAGCGCTATGGGTTACAACTCATGAACGGGACGGCTTAGGAGATGATCTGGTGCCGGACTTTTTTACCAGGGTACAGGAAGGTGGCTTTTATGGTTGGCCGTATGCCTATATTGGCCCACATGAGGATCCTCGTCACGCGGGTGTTGCACCGGACAAGGTCAAGCAAACGCTTTATCCTGATGTTCTGTTAGGCAGCCATGTTGGTTCACTGGATTTTACGTTTTATACAGGCACACAATTCCCGGAAAAATATCAGGGTGGCGCATTTTTGGCTTTACATGGTTCATGGAACCGTTCAAAGCGTGTTGGGTACAAGATTGTCTTCGTGCCTTTTAAAAATGGTCAACCATTATCAGGCCCTGAAGATTTCTTGACCGGTTGGATGTTAGCTGAGGACAAGGCTGAAGTCTGGGGTCGACCTGTGGCGGTATTACAAATGCCAGATGGTTCGCTCTTGATAAGTGACGACGGAGCAGGCAAGCTTTGGCGTGTAAGCTACAGAGAATTAAGACATACAGGGGACTGATGATGTTACTTTTTATACTTGGGTTAGTATTGTTCTTTGGTATTCATATGTTGCCATTCTATCCTGAATATCGAGTGCAGCTGATAGAAAAATTAGACAGTGACACAATAGATGCTGAAATTATGTACAAGATTATCTTCAGCGTTATTTCACTACTCGGATTAATATTTATCGGTGTTGGCAAAGGCTCGATGGAATTTATTGGCCTCTGGGATATTCCAGTATTTTTTCGTTATGTCGCTGTTGTTTTGATCCTGGCGTCGTTTATTTTAATGGTGGCCGCTTATCCACCGAATAATATCAAGCGTTATGTTCCACATCCCATGCTGACCGGTGTGATTGTTTGGGGTGTTACACACATGCTAGTCAATGGTGATGTTGTTTCACTAATATTATTCGGTAGTTTTGTCGCCTATTCTGTTGTGGCTATTAAACTGGCAAACAAACGTCAGCAAGATATAAGCAGTGAGCAAGAAGCTCAGCAACAAATTCCAGTAGTTAAGGATGCAATTGTTATAGGAATAGCCATGTTTGGTTTTTTGCTTCTGTTGTGGTTGCATAAACCCTTGTTTGGTCGAGCAGTATTTCTCTGAAAATAAAAATTATAATTTAAGGAAATAATTTTTATGTCTGCACTCATCTGTGGTTCATTCGCTTATGATAATATCATGGTCTTTCCGGATCTGTTCAAGAATCATATCTTGCCGGACAAGGTACATATGTTAAATGTTTGTTTCATGGTGCCGGAGATGCGCAGGGAATTTGGAGGTTGCGCAGGTAATATCTCCTACAATTTAAGTCTTCTTGATGGTGATTCATTACCCATGGGGACAGTTGGTAAGGATTTTGAGCCGTATGCGAACTGGATGGATGCTAATAATATTGATCGCAGACATGTGACAGTGGTTGAAGATGCATTCACCGCACAGGCATTTATTACTACCGATATGGATGATAACCAGATCACAGCTTTTCATCCCGGTGCAATGAGTTTTTCACATATAAATACGCTAGCTGATACAGATGTAATCACGATTGGAATCGTCTCACCCGATGGACGCGAGGGAATGATCGAACATGCGAATCAATTTGCTGATGCTAGTATACCCTTCATTTTTGATCCCAGTCAGGGTCTACCTATGTTTACTGGAGATGAACTTATTCGATTTATTGAACAGGCTTCGTGGCTGACTGTGAATGACTACGAATGGCAACTCATACAGGAGCGTACAGGATTATCGCCTAAAGAAGTTTCCGATCGTGTTGAGGCACTGATTATTACACGCGGCGGAGAAGGTTCTTATATATATACCAAAGACAAACGTTACGAAATTCCATCTACAAAGCCAGGTGTTATAAAGGATCCTACAGGGTGTGGTGATGCCTATCGCGCTGGACTGATATATGGTTTGATGAATTGTATGGATTGGGAAACCACAGGTCGTATGGCTTCATTGATGGGGATGATTAATATTGAAGAAAATGGTACGCAAAACCATTCCTTTTCAATGGACGAATTCAAAGAATGGTTTAAAGATAATTTTGACTATACTTTCTAAAAAGTATTGAGACTTTTCTTTGTGAGCATGTCTGAACAAAAATCAGTTGACTAATTTTTGTTCCCGCCTACGCTGATACAAAACAAATTCTGTATAACCGTTGGCCTGGTCAAGCCCTTTAAAAACCAGATCCAGGGCAGCCTGAAATGGAATACTTTTATCAAAGTCTGCTGACATTGGTTTGTATTCTTTATCGTCCCGGTTCTGTCGATCAACAATAACGGCCATGCGTTCCATCGCTGAGCGCACATCCTCTCCTGTGACGACCTTATGGTGAAGCCAGTTAGCAATATGCTGGCTGGAAATACGTAACGTTGCGCAGTCTTCCATCAAGGCAACGTCATTGATATCAGGCACCTTGGAACAGCCCACACCTTGACCAACCCAGCGTGATACATAGCCCAGAATGCCCTGTGCATTATTTTCCAGTTCGTGCCGAATATCTTTTGCCGTTAATTTCCGATCCTTGCTCATCACCGGGATATCGAGGATGTCATCAACAGGTACCTGTTTTTCTTTCATTAAGGCGTGTTGGCGGCTATGTATATTTAACTTGTGATAATGAATAGCGTGTAATGTTGCTGCGATAGGTGACGGCACCCAGGATGTATTCGCACCTGCCTTCAAGTGCTGAATCTTGGTCTTCATCATGTTATTCATTTCTTCTGGCATGGCCCACATACCTTTGCCAATTTGGGCTTTGCCTTCAAGTCCACAGTTCAATCCTACCTGGACATTGGAATCTTCATAGGCCATTAGCCATTTAGCCTGTTTTAATTCGGCCTTAGGTATTATTGGTCCTGCTTCCATGTTGGTGTGAATGTCATCACCGGTCCTATCCAGAAAACCTGTATTAATGAAAACAAGCCGATCTTTGGCAGCGTTGATGCAGGCTTTCAGATTCACCGAAGTACGTCGTTCTTCATCCATGATACCTATCTTTAAATCATTTCGTTCAAAACCCAAAGCGTCTTCAACGCGTCCAAACAAGTCGTTGGCCAGTGCAACTTCCTCCGGGCCATGCATCTTGGGCTTGACGATATAAACGGATCCCGTTCTGCTGTTACGTAATGTCGAGTTACCTAACAAATCATGCTTTGCAGATAAAGCCGTAACCATGGCATCGAGCATGGTTTCCGGAATCGCTTCTCCGTTATAAAGCACCGCATCAGTATATAGATGCATACCAACATTACGTACCAACGCCAGACTCCTTCCGTGTAAGGTGACTTCCTTGCCATCAGCACCGATATATTTTCTATCCGGTTCCATGGCACGTTCAATCGTTTCATCATCTTTAACAATGGTGCGTACCAGCGTGCCTTTCATCAACCCCAGCCAGTTTTTATAAACCTGAACTTTATCTTCGGTATCGACAGAGGCTACCGAATCTTCGCAGTCCATGATTGTGGTAACAGCCGATTCGAGATAAATATCGTAAATTTTTGCGTGGTCACGTCGCCCGATAAAATAGCCATCACCAAATTTAATTTCCAAATGCAAATTGTGATGGCACAGTAAAACTGAATCAGGATTTTTCGGTTTGCCGGTATAACCAACAAACTGTTGCGGTTTAAGTAATGTTGTTTCACTACCATCACCCATGCGTACGGCGAGCTGGTTGTTATTAATGAAATATTGAGTTACATGTTTGTGTGTATCTCGTTCCAGGGCAAAGTGCCTATCTAAAAGATGCCGCGCACGTACGATGACTCGTTCACCACGAATCGGATTATATTTTTTAATCTTTCTACAGCCGTTTGCTTCTGAAATGGTATCTGTTGAGTAGAAAGCATCATATATACTACCCCAACGTGCATTGACGGCGTTTAATACATAGCGTGCATTATCGAGTGGGACAACGAGTTGTGGACCTGCAATTTTTGCAATTTCTGCATCTACATTGCTAGTATTAATACTAAAATTTTCACCTTCCGGGACAAGATAGCCAATCTCCTGTAAGAACTTCTTATAGGCTCCAGGATCATGTTTTTCTTTACGATGAGTTTTGTGCCACTCATCAATTTGTTTCTGCAACTGATCGCGTTCAGCTAATAGCTCTATATTCCTGGGTTCTAGTTCGCGAACGATACTTTCAAGTGAAGACCAGAAGGAATTTGCTTCGACATCGGTTTCAGGGATAACTTCAGTTGCGATGAAGTTGTACAGGTCTTCAGCGATATCGAGATCGCCTATTTTTTGATAATTCATATCTCTACTCTTCACATCCATGGTTTCTTCATAACTCATGGTTATTAATAAGGAATATATACATTTGTGCAGCGCAACACAATAAAGCAAAGACGATTAGATTTCAATCATAAATATAGATAAGCAGTCTATGAATTGTATTAGTTTCGCAAGATATTCACTTTTGCGCAAAAGCTATGGTTACAAAAAAACCCGCCAATGGCGGGTTTTTATCGGACTTAAAAAACTCTTATTTAGGCGACAGCCTGTTTTGAAGTTTCCAGACGCTCACGTAATGCATTAACCTGATGAGTTAACTCTTCAGGTAAGTGATCACCAAACGTTGCGTAGTATTCTTCGATGCCTGGTAGTTCAGCCAACCAGCCATCAACATCAACTCGCATTAAGTTAGCGATATCTTCTTCGGACATATCCAGACCATCAAAGTCGATAGCGTCTAAAGTCGGCATGTTACCAATTGCAGTTTCTATTGCCGCACCAGTACCATTACAACGTTCGAATACCCATTTCAGTACGCGGCTATTTTCACCGAAGCCAGGCCACATGAATTTGCCAGCCTCATTCTTACGGAACCAGTTAACGTAGTAGATCTTGGGCATTTTAACGTGTTGCTTCTTACCCATGTTTAACCAATGAGCCCAGTAATCAGCCATGTTGTAACCACAGAATGGTAGCATCGCCATTGGGTCACGACGTAATTCACCAAGTTTACCGAAGGCTGCCGCTGTCATTTCGGAAGCGATAATGGTGCCGAGGAAGGTACCATGTTCCCAGTCTAGAGCTTCTGTGGCCAGAGGCACAACAGAGGCGCGACGACCACCCATCAAAATCGCACTGATGGGGACACCTTTAGGATCTTCCCATTCATCGGCAATCACAGGGCATTGGTTAGCACGCGCCGTGAATCGGGCATTTGGATGTGCTGCAGGTTCGTCTGAATCCGGTGTCCAGTCGTTGCCCTTCCAGTCGATCAGGTGGGCAGGTGGCTCATCAGTCATTTCTTCCCACCAGACATCGCCATCATCGGTAAGACCAACATTGGTGAAGACCGCATTTGATTCCAGAGACAACATGGCATTGGCATTAGATTTCATACTGGTACCCGGCGCCACACCAAAGAAACCAGCTTCTGGATTGATCGCATAAAGCTGACCATCGTCACCGAATTTCATCCAGCAGATATCATCACCAATGGTTTCCACTTTCCAGCCTGGAATGGTTGGTGTCAGCATGGCGAGGTTGGTCTTACCACAGGCACTTGGGAAGGCACCGGCAACGAATTTAACTTCGCCTTCAGGGTTGGTTAGCTTGAGGATAAGCATGTGCTCAGCCATCCAGCCTTCGTCACGTGCCATGGTTCCAGCAATTCGCAGTGCGAAACATTTCTTGCCCAGCAGTGCGTTGCCACCATAACCAGAACCGAAAGACCAGATCTCACGAGTTTCAGGGTAATGAACGATATAACGATTATCAGGGTTACAAGGCCAGGGTTCGCTTTTCTCGCCTTCTGCCAGTGGAGCACCGACTGAGTGTATACAAGGAACGAAATGGGCATCATCACCCAGCACATCCAGAACATCCTGGCCAACGCGAGCCATGATGTGCATATTTACAACAACATAGGGGGAATCTGATATTTCAACACCGATCTGGGCAATATCTGATCCGACAGGGCCCATGCTGAAAGGAATGACGTACATGGTGCGGCCTTTCATGCAACCAGAAAACATGCCATTCAGGGTTTCACGCATTTCATCTGGATCAGCCCAGTTGTTGGTAGGACCTGCTTCTGCTTCAGTATGAGAGCAGATGTAAGTGCGGTCTTCAACGCGTGCTACATCAGCAGGGGTGGAGCGGACATAATAGCTGTTAGGCCGCTTTTCCTCATTTAGCTTGGTGGCGGTTCCGCCCTGGACCATGATATCCCACATGGCATCCCATTCTTCATCTGTGCCATCACACCAGACAATATTGTCCGGCTGGCATAAGGTGGCCATTTCATCAACCCAGGCCAGTAATTTCTTATTGTTTGAACTAGAACTCATGATTAAAACCTCTCAAGTACACTTCATTATTAAATTTAAATGTATAAAAATTTCTTGATGACGAATCACCAGGTGAAAATTATTGTTTCGCTTATTCAGACTTGTTCCAGGCACCGAATTATAATTCGGTCTAGCGTGCCATCCATGTAGAAGTTTTTTACCCGAGGTTTTTCCCAGGCCTTACTGCCAGGCAATCTATTGCTGCAAAGCAGCATATTATTATTTATTAGGGGGGATTGTTCAAGTTTTTGTTGATCAAATCAAGGTCAAATATGGGTTCCTGACATGCGTGCCCTTCGCAGATATAGGCAACTGGAGACTTATCAGTCTTGTATTCACTAAGGATTCCGGGGAGTTCGGAAACATTGGTCGGCAGGAGCATGAGGTTGTTAAAGGGATTATGGGTTTGCCGATATTTTTCCAGCCATTCAGCGGTATCGCCCGTTTCTCCCAGAATGATTATTCTTTTGGCAGGAGAAATATTTTCTTCCAGGGCATGCAGCAGGGCATTATGGGCGGATGGATAGCGCTCAATCGAGGACCAGGCGGCTCGAAGTGTCGATTCTGATGTTTGTAGATAGCGGGAATCACCTAATAAATGACCGAGTCTGCCAAGCACAGAAGCGGCGACTCCGTTTCCTGAGGGCAAAGAATCATCCATGAAAGATTTGCTTCGTTGGATCAGTTTTTCATGATCATGCGAGGTAAAGAAGAAACCTCCGTGCTCCTTGTCTTCGAATGAATCCACTAATTCATCTGCCAGTTGAATCGCCATGTCCAACCACTTTTGGTCCCAACGACATTGTAAAAATGCGAGGAGGGCATCGATGAGAAAAGCATAGTCATCGAGATAGGCATTCAGATGCGCCTTACCTTCCCTATAAGTGGCAAGTAATTTTCCATCTGTGTACAGGTTTAGGCGGATAAATTCCAAAGCCTTGTCTGCAGAGGCTAGATAACGATCATTATTAAGGGAAAAGGCTGCGGTTGCCATGCCCTTAATCATGAGTGCATTCCATGAAGTCAGGACTTTATCATCGCAACCGGGTCGGATACGCGTCGAACGTTGTTGTAATAATTTTGCTTTGGCTTGTTCGATGATTGCCAGAGTTTGCTCATCAGCCGACTCTTGCATAACTCTTAAGTGCCATTTGCCTTCAAAATTAGACCCTTGATCCAGACCATAATATTTTGCGAAGGCAATATATTCCTGCTCATTTAACAGCGAACTGACTTCCTCTTTTTTCCAGGCATAAAATTTTCCTTCTACCCCTTCAGAGTCGGCATCCAGACTGGAGTAATAACCTCCTTCAGGGCTTTGCATTTCCTCAATGACCCAGTCGGCAGTGCCTATGGCCACTTTTTGATACAGAGGTTCCCTGGTGATTTGCCAGGTTTGACTGTAGAGCGTGAGTAGCAATCCATTGTCATAAAGCATCTTTTCGAAATGCGGAATCATCCATTCTCTATCGACAGAGTAGCGATAGAAGCCACCACCGAGTTGGTCGTACAGACCACCAAGCGCCATTTTACCTAGTGTCAGATCTACCATGTTGATGGCCTGGTTTTGAATACAGTTTGTTTTCAGATGTTGCCGAAGTAGATGCTCAAGATTAGAAGGATGAGGAAACTTGGGCGCACTGCCGAAACCGCCAAATTGCAAATCAAAGCTTTGGTGTAATTGCTGTGTCGCCGTATCCAGAGGTGTAGGATTCAATTCCGCCGTCTCATCCGGGGCGACTTGCTGATTCATGCTTTGCAGGCTCATTAGAAAGGAATTATTCTGCTTGTTGATAGATTCTCTTTCTTGCTGATAGAAATCTGCAATTCTTGTGAGAAGACCTTTAAATCCTGGCAGACCATGTTTTGATTCGATAGGGAAATAGGTGCCGCCAAAAAAGGGAATATGATCTTTCGGTGTCAGGAACATGGTCAAAGGCCAGCCACCGGTTCTTTGCGTCAGCATTTGTTGGGCCGTCTGATATATCTTGTCGATATCCGGTCTTTCTTCCCGATCGACTTTAATATTGACGAAGTGTTGATTCATGATATTTGCTGTTTCTTCATCTTCAAATGATTCATGTGCCATGACATGACACCAGTGGCAGGCTGAATATCCAATCGACAGGAGAATGGGTTTGTCCTCTTCGATAGCCCTGTTTAAAGCAACCTCGTTCCATGCATACCAGTTAACCGGGTTATTCGCATGTTGAAGCAGGTAAGGACTGGTCTCATTTACCAAATTGTTTTGGGTAGATTTAGGCATAGCGAGAGAATAACAGTTGCCTCATGCAAACAATATTAGTTTCAGTCTTAAAAATATTTTGATTTTATATCTGAACACTGAATCCTGTATTTACAAGTGGTTTGTGTATGATGATAGACTTAGAATCCTATGTTGAGTTATCCAGATATTGATCCCGTTGCCCTTGCCCTGGGCCCAATAAAAATCCATTGGTATGGTATTAGCTATGTTGTCGGCATCGTTGCCGCGTGGCTGTTGTTGCGATGGCGAGCAAAGGGAAATCCTTTACTGGGATGGAAACAGGATCATATAGATGACATGGTGTTTTATGCCACACTAGGCATAATCGTTGGTGGGCGTCTGGGTTCCGTATTGTTTTATAACCTGCCTTATTATCTCGACCATCCAATCGATATATTCAAGATCAATCAGGGCGGCATGTCTTTCCATGGTGGACTGATCGGTGTCTTGCTGGCAATGGTCTGGTTTGCGCGGAAAACAAATACCAGACTTTTTAATGTGATAGATTTTATCGTTCCGGTCGTGCCCATTGGCCTGGGTTGTGGTCGAATCGGAAATTTTATTAATGGTGAGTTGTGGGGTGCCCCTTCTTCCGTTCCCTGGGCGATGATATTCCCCAGCCCTTATGCAGGTGGTGTGCCCAGACATCCATCACAACTCTATGAAGCCTTATTGGAAGGACTATTACTGTTTATTATTCTGTGGTTCTATTCTGCCAAACCACGTCCGATGATGGCGGTGTCCGGTTTGTTCCTACTAGGATACGGCATCTTCCGAAGTAGTGTTGAATTTGTACGCGAGCCTGATGCGCATCTTGGATATCTGGCGTTTGATTGGGTGACAATGGGGCATGTACTTTCGTTTCCGATGATTTTGGCTGGAGGTGTGTTGTTGTTTCTTGCGAACAGGAAAGAAAATGCAGGTAGGTAGTAGCTGATGTTTTTCTGACCTACTATCTGCAACCTACCAACTATGTGC
>JAKZTI010000009.1:0-67011 GCA_047517145.1 Gammaproteobacteria bacterium | reverse complement strand
GGTCGTACCCCCAGCCAGTCACTGCTGGAACATTGGGGGTCACAATCAGCGAGCGAAACATTCTTGCCTCGCATTGCGAAATAACCGGCAATATTTGTTGCTATTGTGCTTTTACCACAACCGCCCTTTGGGTTGAGGACTAATATTGTACGCACTCGCTATATATCCTTTACTTTGAACGATTCATTATACAGTTTTGCTAATCAGAATTTTTATTTTTCATCAAGTCCTGGATTAGGGGGTTGGTGATCAATTGCATGGCAAAGATCATTTTTCCCGCAGGGACAACAATCGTGTTGGGTGTTGTCATAAATGACCCGTCCAGTGTTTTCAGCAAACTCTGGAAATCGACTTTTATTTTTTCCTGGTTTCTAATATGGATGACAACAAAGCTCTCGTCGTTAGTTGGGACTTTACGTGCGGCAAACGGGTTTGAAGTGTCAACAGTGGGGACACGCTGGAAATTAATATCAGTCCTGGAAAACTGGGGTGTAATGTAATGCGTATAGTCATGCATGCGACTGAGTATTAATTCAGTTGCATCTTCCGGTGAGTAGCCTCTGTATTCCTTGTCACGCTGTATCTTTTGCATCCATTCAAGATTGATAATGGGTGTGACACCTATCATCAAGTCTACATACTGATGAACATTTACGCTGTCTGTGATGACAGCACCATGTAAGCCTTCATAGAAAAGTAAATCTGTATTTTCCGGTAAATCCTCCCAATCTGTTAGCATGCCGGGAGACGAGCAACGCAGTGCAGCCTCAGTATCATCATGAATATAATACCTGCGCTTACCAGTACCGGTTTTTGAATATCCATCAAACAGGGCTTCAAGTTCCTCGAATAAATTTCCTTGAGGACCAAAATGGGTAATGTTTTTGCTTTCCAGTTCGGCTGCTTTTACAACATTATCCATCTCTTGGCGGTTATAGCGATGGTAGCTGTCACCTTCGACGAATGCGGGGGTAATGCCCTCATGACTGAAGATAATTTCAAAGGCATGTTTAACACTGCTGGTGCCAGAACCTGAAGAGCCAGTTACTGCAACAATAGGGTGTTCTCTTGACATTTATTATATATTCCACTTATGGCGTTGCTATTTATTACGATATTGTTGTACGAACATCAAGCTAAATCGCGTTTCCAGGGAGTTTGGGTATACTATCTTTCAACATGGACAAATTATCTAGACTAATGATTATTCAGGAAAAATATTAATGCCAACAGCAAATAACGATGTTCGTTTATACAAGCGTCTGTTGTTATATGTACTGCCTTACTGGCGAACCTTTATGATCTCTATTATTAGTATGCTGGTATTAGCGATCTCTGATCCTGCCATACCTGCCCTGATTAAACCTATGCTTGATGGGGCCTTCATTGACAAAGACCCGGCAACAATGAAATGGGTCCCTATCCTCTTTGTTCTGCTGTTTGCAATCAGGGGCTTGGCGAGCTACGCCAATGGTCTTGCCCTGTATTGGGTCTCGAATAAGCTGGTTATGGATCTGAGGCAGGAAATGTTTACCAGATTATTATCATTACCCAGCAGTTATTACGATGAATGTTCATCAGGCAGCCTGTTGTCAAAATTCACCTATGATGTCATTCAAATTAAAGAAGCGGCAACCAATGCAGTCACAACCCTGGTACGTGATTCTGTGGCTATCATCGGACTTTTGGCCTGGATGTTCTATATAGACTGGAAAATGACATTGGTTACGATGGTCAGTGCACCTTTTATTACAATTGTGATTTTAGTTATCCGTAAACGACTCAGAAAAATGAGTCGCAAGGTCCAGGATTCCATGGCAGACATTAATCATGTTCTGGGTGAATGCATCAATGGACAGAAATTGGTTAAGCTATACGATGGCAAGGAACAGGAAGTTGATCGTTTCCAGAAAGTCTCCAATGCTAACCGCAGATATTCTATGAAATTTGCCATGGCTTCTGTTGCCAGCAGTCCTGCGATTCAAATGATTACAGCCATCGCCATGGCCGTGATCATTTATATCGCTATTCAAAAAGCATCAGCCAACGAAATTAGAGTAGGGGAATTTGCTTCGTTCTTTGCAGCCATAGCCATGCTGTTAAACCCACTTAAACGTTTGGCTAGAGTGAATGAACATCTACAAAAAGGACTTGCCGCCTGTGAAAGTGTTTTTGCCTTGCTGGATCAACCAGTCGAGCCTGATGTGGGCAAACAAACTCTGGAAAGAGCAAAAGGTGAAATAGAATTCTGCAATGTAAACTTCAGCTATCAGGGCAATAACCAAAAAGCATTAGTTAATGTTTCCATGCATATCAAGCCAGGTGAGACCATTGCTCTGGTCGGCGCATCCGGCAGTGGTAAATCAACTTTAGCAAATCTGGTTCCCCTGTTTTATGCAGGATCAGAAGGAAAAATATTGCTGGACGGGAAAGAGATTCAGGATATATCACTCGAATCTTTACGCCAAAACATAGCACTGGTTAGTCAGGAGGTTGTTTTATTTAACGATACTGTGAGAAACAATATCGCTTACGGTGGGTTGCATGGTTGTAGTGAAGCATCAATTATTGCAGCAGCCAGGTCTGCGCATGCGATGGAGTTTATTGAAGAGCTTGAGGATGGTCTTGATACGTTCATTGGAGAGAAAGGCCTGAAGCTATCCGGAGGACAACGTCAAAGGTTAGCCATTGCAAGGGCATTGCTTAAAGATGCTCCAGTGCTGATTATGGATGAGGCAACCTCGTCTCTGGACACACATTCGGAAAGGCAGATTCAGTTGGCACTGGAAGAGGTTAAAGAAGGCAGGACATGTCTGATTATTGCCCATCGTTTATCAACAATCGAAAATGCAGATCGTATTATTGTGATCGATAATGGTGCGATTGTTGAGACTGGCACACATAGTGAATTGATCAAACATAATGGTACGTATGCGCGGTTGCATCAATTGCAGTTTAATATCTAATGTGCCTTTATGAGTGGTAGTTGCTCGATGGCCTGAATGCCCGAATTTGTTCCTGCATTGCGGGGATCTTCTCCATACTGGAACCATATCTAATTGCAACGTACGTATCCGTAATTTCTTTTATCTGTGGCGCAAGATCACTTCTTTTTCCTGAGGCACGTCTGGCAAAATCAACGGGGCCTTCGTAAACATGATGATGGATTCCACAACGCGATAATTTTTTGCAGAATTGATTATATAAGCTTTTAACCGGGTCTCTATTTCGAGGAACTGTCCTCAGCAGGATGAATGTCAGATAAAGAAATATCACAGCAGAAAACGCCATGATAAGAAAAATCATACTGCTCCAGTTGATGTCCTGTAATCCGAATTGACCAAGAAATTCTTTCTGCCGTTTTGGTCCATAATTAATGACCCATTGGTTCCATTGATTGTTAACAGCGTCCCACCGGAGGCTCAGGTGTTGCCATATTTTTCTGGTGAAACTATTTTGACTAAATACCAATGGCACATTAAAAATGTAACCGGGAAGTGCACTTTCGATTCCTTCTAATATTCTTAGGGGTGAGACAGCTGCGGTTGGATCTATGCGTGTCCAGCCTTGTCCTTGCCTCCAGACCTCTGTCCACGCGTGTGCATTTCGTTGATGAACGATAATGTAATCTCCAACGGGGTTATATTCACCACCCTGATAACCAAGCACAATACGCGCAGGAATCCCGGCTGCTCTCATCATGACAGCGAATGCACTCGCGTAGTGCTCACAAAAACCCTGTTTTGTTTCGAAAAGAAACTCATCGACCCGATCGTATTCCAGAAGAGGAGGACGCAAGGTGTAATAAAAATCATCTTCATTAAACAATCTTAATGCGCGATCAATGATTTGGTCTTGCGACAGGCCTTCATTTTGCCACTGGTGAATCAGCGCTTTTGTCTTGCCATGTTGTCGCTGTGGTAGTTGCAGGGCGATTTGTAATTCACCATCATATAATTCAGTAATCCTGTATTCTGGATAGGAAGTTATGTCATAACGTATTCTTCGCGTCACAGGGTTTCTAGTGAGTAATTGAAAGTCAGACGTCAGCCAGCTTTGTCCAGTCTCCAACTCAGGATTCTGACCGGGCATATCAAGCGCATAAAGCCATTCTTTATTATGAGGCTCCAGAGTAACGGTATAGATAACTGGATCTGATAATGTTTGTAATGATGTAGCACCATGATATTCAGATTTCCCTCTACTCCATGTTGTGCCATCCGTATGCAAGAGTACCGGGCCGCGCCAATAGAGTTGCGATTGTTCTGGCTGTGACTTCCTGAAATCAGCACGAAAAGCAACTTCATTACTTTGTATCAGTTGACTAATAGTACCGGGTGACATTTCATCATCGATCCCGGTCAGGCCTGAATGTGCATCATCTGGCATTCCCCATAGTGGGCCTGATATTCGTGGGAATAAAAAAAACAAAATAAGCATAACAGGGATGGATTGCAGCAATAATGCTGCGGCGATTTTACCTGAAGCTTTGGCAGACAATTTTCCTTGCGTGTCATTAAATAAGACCAGGCTTAGGGTCATCACTAACACTGTGCAAGCCATATAAACAGCAGTGCCAATGGTTTGTGTGAATAGAAAATTTGTTATAACCAGAAAGTAACCAAGAAAACAGCCTACATAAAAATCTCGTTCATGATTAATTTCAAAGATTTTAAATCCTGCCAGTAATACCAGTAGCGAAACACCAGCTTTGCGGCCAAGAAGCGTGCCAAAATGCTGAAAAATTCCGGTAACTCCAACTACCAGGAGGATAAATACTAAAATTTTAGTGATAAAAAATTTCTTTTCTTTTAAATGTTTTTGAGAGGACAAATAGAGTTTCCATGCACAAAGCGCCAGGAAAAGCGGCATGATCCAGAAAGGAATCCTCAGGCTATGAGGAAGTGTAGATAGAACCAGTCCTGCCCCTAACCAGTAAAGGCTGTTGATGGGGATGTTATCTTCTGTTTGCTTATGATTCATCAGGGTAGAATTATTTTTCCGGATTTTTATTCTTAAGGTTGTGATGAGCCAGAGCAGATAAACACGAGTGCTGGTGATCTTCCCCATGGCCGGTATCAATAAAAACCTCGGTGAGTTCGAGACTATATTGCAGGGATTGTGATTCTGCTTTAATGATCCATAGACATAGTTGTGAAAGCCGTATTTCGACATTAGGCAGGTTTGAAACATCACTCCAGCTCAAGTGGAGTTTGTTTGCGCCAGAACCACTAAACCGTTTTACAAATAAACCTTTTTGCTGAGCATAAGCCTTCCAGGCAATATTCTTGATTGAGTCACCTGCCCGATAATTCCGGAAGCCTATAAAATCATCCGTTCCAGAAGCATTACCCTGAATACCAATTTCCTCGGTGAGTTTAAATGGTGGAAAAAACTTTTGACCTGCAGGTTTGGGATAAACCAGACAAGGTTGTTTCATATCTATATATGACCATGCCTTGAACAAGCCTAAAGGAAATGTGGTGAATACCTTGATGCGACCTGCATAGAGCAATCCTCGTTGTTCAGCTTTGACTGGTAAATCAATACGATTGAATTTATTCGCATCAATGTCACAAGATGTTATAGGAATTTCATTTCCAGTCGAGGTCAAAACGTCCGCAAGCAGTCGCCACTTTTTTTTCGTTTTAATGAAAGAAATAGAAAGACGTAATTGACTATTACGGTTATCCAGTATTAATGGAAATTTTGCCAGTTCCCCGGCAAAAACAGGTGAGGCAGGTGCCTGCTTAATTTGTATACCTGCAAGGTTTTTGCAGGTATGCAACAGGGTGACAAGGGATAAAGAACTGAGCAGGAAGGTAAGGATATATGCCATGCTGTTGTTGTAATTAATAGCACCCAGGGCCATGGCAAATAACATCAATCCGAAAACAGCACCATGCCGTGTGGGCATAATGTAAACTCGTTGTTTTGTAATCTCCCTGTTTTCTGCTGTTGTCTGACGTGCAGAAAAAGGGTATTGCTCAAGGACAACAGTTTCTGACATCAGGGGATAGGCACTTGTTTGATTAGGTGAGTAGCATTGTCTTCCTGTGTTAGCTGTCCATTATCATGAACACTATTGAGTCGGTGACTGATGATGCTAGGTAAGACCTGTTGTATGTCTTCCGGCAGTACTTGTGGATGACCATGTATCAACGCCCATGCCCTGGCACATCGAAGCACTGCCAGACCGGCGCGTGGAGAAAGCCCATTGGTATAATCAGCACTGCGCCGACTGTAATCCAGCAAATCCTGTAAATAATCCAGTAATGCCTCTGCAACATGAATGGATTCTGCTTGTTGTTGCATCGCTATTAATTGCACTGAACCTATCGTCGGCTTAATGCGCTTTAGCAGTTGTCGGCGATCGCTGCCTTTCAATAATTCTCGTTCAGCTTCGTTGTTTGGGTAACCTAACTTGATACGCATGGTGAATCGATCCAGTTGTGATTCTGGTAAGGGGAATGTCCCCACTTGATTTGAAGGGTTTTGCGTAGCAATCACAAAGAATGGTTCTGGCAAGGCGCGTGTTTTTCCTTCTACAGTGACCTGACTTTCTTCCATGGCTTCAAGCAAGGCGCTTTGTGCTCTCGGCGTTGCACGGTTAACTTCATCAGCAAGAATTAACTGATTAAAGATTGGGCCAGGATGAAAACTGAAGGAGCTAGAGTCTCGATCATAGATTGAAATACCCAGAATATCCGCGGGCAAGAGATCACTGGTGAACTGAATGCGCTGATAATCTAGTCCCAGGGTACTGGCAAGCACATGTGATAATGTGGTTTTACCTAGGCCAGGCAAATCTTCGATCAGTAGATGACCACGAGCGAGTAGACAGGTAAGTGATAAACGTATGGCCTGTTCTTTACCAAGAATGACACGACCAATCTCTTCGACAATGTTGTCCAGGGTTTCTTTGGTGTTTGTGACTGCTGTGTCTAGCTGTGCGCTATTCATAATTGCAAATGCCATCCTTCAAAAGTTCTTTGAACAGACTGTAAGAATAGGTTCATAATACTGCTCTGATGGTTCGAATTCCAATCGATTCCTGATACATTTCGGGAAACATTAATTCTGATGATTATTCTGGGGAAATTATCCGGGGAGAATAGTTTTGGAAAGTTATGACTTACTGGTTATTGGTAGTGGCCCCGCGGGTCAACGCGCTTCAATACAGGCGGCCAAGCTTGGCAAGAAAGCAGCTATCGTCGATAAAAGCTTTCTTATCGGCGGGGTTTCCCTACATACAGGTACTATCCCAAGCAAGACTTTAAGGGAAGCAGTGCTTTATCTGAGCGGCTGGAGACAACGCGGATTCTACGGCCGTAGTTACAGGACAAAACAATATATTACTGCAGAGGATCTTACCCAAAGACTGGACACTACCATTCGTGGTCAGGTTGAAACATTACAACACCAATTATTTCGTAACCGGGTTGATGTCATCGGTGGTATGGCTTCCTTTATTGATCCGCATACTATTCTCATAGAAACAGGTGATGATCTACAAAGAGAAATCAGAGCAGATATAATTCTAGTTGCCACAGGTACAACACCTGCCCGTCCAGATCATATTCCCTTTGATAATAATGTAGTGCTGGACAGTGATGGTATTCTGAAATTGACAGATCTACCACATAGTATGGTGGTAGTGGGTGCCGGTGTGATTGGTGCAGAATACGCATCAATTTTTAGTGCGCTGGATATCGAAGTTACCCTGCTTGATAGTCGCGACAAGATGATGGATTTTCTTGATGATGAAATTGTTGATGAATTTATCCATAATATGCGTGATCGAAATATGACCGTACGTCTGGGAGAAACAGTAACTTCCATTGAGCGTGATGATCGAGATCGGGCAAAAGTCACTTTAAAAAGTGGTAAACAGGTTTGTGCAGATATGGTGTTGTTTGCGGCGGGTAGGCAAGGCAGCACCGGCAGTCTAAAAGTTGAAAACGCTGGAATAAGTGCCGATGACCGCGGACGTTTAGTTGTTAACGAACATTACCAAACCGAAGTTGAGCATATTTATGCGGCAGGTGATGTCATAGGTTTTCCAAGTCTGGCGTCTACTTCAATGGAGCAGGGTCGACATGCAGCATGTCATGCCTTTGGTGGAGATACCGTGAGTAATATTGAATTTTTTCCTATAGGTATTTATGCGGTGCCTGAAATGAGTATGGTCGGTATGACTGAGCAGGAAGCAAAGGAAAAAGGTATCCCCTATGAAACAGGCACTGCCCGTTTTCGTGAGATTGCCCGAGGGCAGATACTTGGCTTACGTGAAGGGATATTGAAGATGTTATTCAGCCTGGAAGATAGAAAATTACTTGGCGTACATATTGTTGGTGAAGGCGCGACGGAGTTGGTGCATATCGGGCAAGCAGTGTTGTCCCTGGAGGGGACTTTGGATTATTTTGTCACCACTGTGTTTAATTATCCGACCTTGGCGGAGGCTTATAAGGTAGCGGCGTTGGATGCCTATAACAGGTTCCCGAAGGATTAATGTTTTTTTAGTATTGGTTTCGCCCTAAACGGCGAGTACCTTCTTTTCAAAAAGAAGGTACTTGCCGTACAGGGCAAGACCATTTCTCAATATAAAGCAGATCGGAAAAATTAAATACGACTACTCCCCTGCGACCGTCATATTCTCAATCAACACTGAGCCTGTCAGAACATTCCCTCTAGGATCAACATCATTACCAATGTGTACGATCTGTTTGTACATTTCAGTGAGATTACCAGCAACAGTGATCTCTTCGACGGGATATTGCAGTTCACCATTTTCAACCCAGAAACCAGAAGCGCCGCGTGAATAGTCTCCAGTAATTTGATTGACTCCAAAACCGATCATGTCGGTGATGAAGAGACCAGTATCCATTTGTTTAATCAGTTCTTCCAGATTGTGTTCGCTGGTATCGATGGTGAGGTTATGCACGCCGCCTGCATTGGCGGTGGGTTGCAGGCCAAGCTTTCTTGCTGAATAACTGCTGAGTACATAACCCTGCAAGACGCCATTGATAATTAAATCGCGGTTTCTTGTGGCCATTCCTTCGTTGTCAAAAGGGGCACTGCCTAGCGCACCTTTAATATGGGGTCGTTCATGGATGTGGATATGGTTGGCGAATACCTGTTCATCAATTTTATCTAACAGAAAACTGGCCTTGCGGTAGAGACTGCCACCGGAGATTGCAGTGATAAATGCAGAAAACAAACCTGATGCAATTGGTGCTTCAAAGATCACAGGACATTGTCGAGTTGATAATTTTTTTGCATCCAGACGCTGGGCAGTTCTTTTCGCGGCTTCTTTACCTATCTCCTGAATACTTTGCAGATCATCTTTATTACGTGCCTTGCTGTACCAGCCATCTCGCTGCATGCCGTTACTGGTTTCCGCAATGACTGTGCAATCGATGGAATGACTTGACCAATGCCAGCCGTCGATAAAGCCATGGGTATTGCCATAAAAATGATTGCCGGCATAGGTGCTTAACGAGGTGCCATCAGAATTATTAATCCGCTTATCTTCATCTCTGGCGATAGCTTCACAATCAACGGCCAGTTGAATAGCTTCTTCAGGTGCTATCTGCCAGGGATGATAGAGATCCAGTTCAGGGGTATCTGATGCCATGAGTTCGGCATCCGGCAGACCGGCGTACTCATCTTCACTGGCAAACCTGGCAATATTACAGGCGGCCGTGACAGTTTCCTTGATTGCCGCTGCACTAAAGTCAGAGCTGCTGGCACTGCCTTTTTGATGTCCAATGAAGACAGTTACACCGAGACCTTTGTCACGCTCGTGTTCTATTTTTTCGACTTCACCCAAACGTGTCGTCACTGTGAGGCCAGCACCGGTGCCAATGTCTGCTTCTGCAGCAGTGGCCCCCTGTCGTTTCGCTTCGTCAAGAATTTTCTGGATGATGCCTGTGAGTTCTTCTCTTTCCTGTTGAATACGACGATTCATTCTTATATTTACGCTGCCTGTCTAACTGGTCTGATTAAAAATAAAAACGCATATTAACATCTATATTTCCAAGTAGTTTGGGTATTAAGACCGAAGGTTTGTTAAAATCATCCGCCATGGATGTTTCTCTGGTTTTAGATACCCTCAACGAATCTCAACGCGAAGCTGTTGCTGCGCCTGCCGGAAACATTATGGTATTGGCGGGAGCCGGAAGTGGTAAAACCCGTGTTCTGGTACATCGCATTGCCTGGTACATTCAAACCTACCAATCCAGTCCCTTTGGTATCCTGGCAGTGACCTTTACCAACAAGGCCGCGGCTGAGATGCGTTCACGTATTGAAACCTTATTGGATGCACCCGCTGGGGGCATGTGGGTGGGTACGTTTCATGGTCTGACCCACCGTATCCTGCGTGCGCACTGGCAAGAAGCCGGGTTGCCACAAAATTTTACCATTCTGGATAGTGATGATCAATATCGTACCATTCGCCGCCTGCTACGCTCCATGGAAATAGATGAATCAAATTGTCCGCCAAGAGAAGTGCAGTGGTTTATTAATGCACGAAAGGATGATGGATTAAGGCCGCAGCATATTGACGATCATGGTGATCATACATTGCATCAGATGATTCGAATCTATCAGGCCTATGAAGATCTCTGTAATCGCTCCGGTGTGGTGGATTTTGCAGAATTATTATTACGTGCTCATGAATTATTTCGTGATCATAAGAACATACTGGAGCAGTATCGTGATCGTTTTCGTTTTGTCCTGGTCGATGAATTTCAGGATACTAACTCTTTGCAATATGCATGGTTGAGATTATTAGTAGGTAATAAGGGATCCCTGTTTGCAGTTGGTGATGATGATCAATCGATCTACAGTTGGCGCGGTGCGCGCGTTGAGAACATGCAGCAATTCAAAAAAGATTTTTCAAATCCATTACTGATCAAGCTTGAACAGAACTATCGTTCGACCGCGAACATATTAAATGCTGCCAATGCACTGATCACTAATAATAACTCGCGTTTAGGCAAAAAATTGTGGACCGATGGTGAAAGTGGCGAAAAGATCGCTTTATATAATGGCTATAACGAACATGATGAAGCCCGTTATGTAGTCGAACAAATATCTAGCTGGCAAGGCAAAACAGGTCATTATAAAGACAGTGCCGTGTTGTATCGTGTCAGTGCCCAGTCGCGTGTCGTTGAAGAAAGTCTGATGCGTGCCAGTATTCCTTATCGTGTTTATGGCGGCATGCGTTTCTATGAACGCGCTGAAATTAAAGATGCCCTGGCCTATGTTCGTCTTTCTACGTTTTCAGATGATGATGTCTCATTTGAACGTATCGTTAACACCCCGACCAGAGGCATAGGTCAGCGGACTGTCGAAGAACTTAGAAGTATTTCCCGCCAGGAAAAATGTTCGCTGTGGCAAGCGGCACAAAATATTATGAGAGATAAATTACTCAGTGCCCGGGCCTTGAATGCGCTGGAAAGTTTTATACGTTTGATCACCCTTATGGGAGAAAACAAGGGACTGTCTCTGGATGAAGTGGTGGATAATGTGATCAAAGCTAGTGGTCTGATTGAACATTATCGCAAAGAGAAAGGTGAACGTGGTTTGGCGCGTATCGAAAACATGGAAGAACTGGTGAATGCTGCGGAAGAATTTAATACGGATGAGGATGAAATGTTGCAAGACATGGAGCCTTTGCAGGCATTTCTTGCGCACGCCGCCCTGGAGTCAGGTGAAACCCAGGCAGATGCTCATACTGATTGCGTGAATTTAATGACCTTGCATTCTGCCAAAGGTCTGGAGTTTCCCAATGTGTATTTGATCGGCATGGAAGAAGGATTATTTCCACATCAACGCAGCATGGAAGATTTGACACAATTAGAAGAAGAAAGACGTCTCTGTTATGTGGGCATTACCCGTGCTGAAAAGGCGTTGACGATGGTATATACACAACACCGGCGCTTACATGGACAGGATTACTATCCACAACCTTCACGTTTCATTAGCGAGTTGCCTGAGGAGTTAGTCGATGAAGTGCGTATGGGTGGATCGATTACCGAACCGATGTTTGTTCGTTCAAGATCAAACGGCACGATTACTGATGGCAGTAGTGACTACACACTAGGACAACGTGTGTCCCATGCAAAGTTTGGCGAGGGTATCATTTTGAACCTTGAAGGTTCAGGAGGAAGCACCAGGGTTCAGGTTAATTTTGAGGAAGCAGGCAGTAAATGGCTGGTGGCGGAATATGCAAATCTGGAAACGGCCTGATACATAATTGATTATAAAATAATAATGAACGAACAGGAAAAGAATATATTGAAGTTATTTCAGTGGGCTGTCGTAGGTTTATGCTTTTTCTTTACCGCTTGTGGTGGATCAGACAGTGGGCAGACTGCAGGCGCAACGACAGACACAAGTCAGCAGACATTTAAATGGAAAATGGTGACGACCTGGCCAGCCAACTTTCCTATCTTCCAGGAAGGCGCTGAGAAATTTGCCGCAGATGTAAAGACCATGAGTCAGGGTCGTTTGGATATTCATGTCTATGCAGGTGGTGAACTGGTGCCACCTTTACAAGTTTTTGATGCCGTATCACAGGGAACCATAGAGATGGGTCATGGCTCAGCCTATTACTGGGCTGGCAAGGTCCCTGAAGCACAGTTCTTTTCGTCAGTTCCTTTTGGCATGACAGCCAAAGGGATGAATGCCTGGCTTTATAATGGTGGAGGTCTTGATCTCTGGAAGGAAGTTTACGCACCCTTCAATCTGGTGCCGATGCCGATGGGCAATACCGGTGTGCAAATGGGTGGCTGGTTTAATAAAAAGATCGAGTCAATAGAGGACATCAAAGGTTTGCGTATGCGTATTCCTGGGCTGGGCGGCAAGGTCTTCAAGCGTGCTGGAGGGAACCCGGTCTTGTTACCCGGCAGTGAGGTCTACACCGCACTGGAACGTGGAACGATTGACGCGACGGAATGGGTCGCACCGTTTCACGATATGCGTCTCGGCCTGAATCGGGCAGCAAAATATTATTATTTCCCGGGCTGGCATGAACCGGGCACAGAGTTTGAGCTGATGATTAACAGTCACGCCTGGGCGCAATTGCCTGAGGATTTGCAATTGATGGTTGAGACAGCTGCAGCAGCAGTGAGTCAATGGATATATGCGCAGATGGAATTCCACAATCAAGCAGCATTACAAGAATTACACTTAAAACAGAATATTGAAGTACTGGAGTTTCCCCCTGAAGTATTGGCAGAGTTAAAACGCCTGACCAAAGAAACATTGGATGATGAGGCATCCAAGAATGCTAAATTCAAACGAGTCTACGACGCCTATACGGGATTCAGTGAGAGTTACAAAGAGTGGAGCAAGATGTCTGACGAAGCCTATCAAAAGGCGTTAAGAGAATGAGTTAAGTTAGCCTGAATGGTTGCCTAAAATAAAAAAGGAGGCAAAAGCCTCCTTATTTATATGTCGAAATGAATGATATCTATTGACTATTAACGACCATGTAATCAACAGCAGCTTTTACAGCATCATCACTCAGATCCGGATTTCCGCCTTTGGCTGGCATCGGCATACCTGAAGCGCCTGTATAACCAACAATGGCATGCTCATACAGTGCATCATTACCCTGTTCGATACGAGGAGCCCAGGCAGCTGCATCACCTAGTTGAGGTATCCCCGGTATTCCCGAACCATGACATGCCACACAAATGCTGTCATAGGTTGCCTTGCCTGCGTCATCGCTGCCAGTGGCTGCCATTTCTGTATTTTCTTCCATGGCAGTGCTTCCTTCGGTAGCTGGTGTAGCTTCAGGTTCATCCCCTTGCATTTGCACCTTGGCAACGGGAGCAGTGTTTGCCATAGTTTCTGCGGCAACATCTTCGATGGATTTTTCAATACCGCCGAACATAACTCCCAGGACCATGAAAATAGCCATGAGCCCAACCAAGGTAAGCAGTACGATGGAAAAATTTTTGAAAAATGCTTTATCTTGTTCTTGACTCATTTTCTATTCTCCAGTGACAAAGGGGGGGTAAAGGTGAAGTATTATTATTTAATTCGTTATGTGTTATCGCAGGATAGTATACCTGCACTTATTACCTGAGAAAACTTCATATATCCCCAAGTTACTCTGAAACCTGCATTTCCAAGTAGTTTGGGTATAGACGCCAGTTGGACTAAAAGGTACCCTTTTCCCGGTTTTAGTCAGATTACGCGTCCGTAGCTCAGTTGGATACGACTACAGGGATGTAGGAGGTAAAAAACGTCGGGAATACGTTTTCGAGAGTGTTGATAGCGCTAAGCGCTATTTAAGATAGAACTATATTCTCAAAATTACAAAGTAAAGAATATGCGCCCGTAGCTCAGTTGGATAGAGTATTGGTTTCCGAAACCAAAGGTCACAGGTTCAAATCCTGTCGGGCGCGCCAAATTTAATAAGGACTCAAGGGTATCCTGGCATAACATTGCAATGAGAGAAATTGAAGTTTCAAAGGAACCCCTTGAGCTCTATAAAATCCTGAAATTTAGAGGCATAGTCTCCAGTGGTGGCGAGGCGAAATCTGTAATCGCAGAAGGTCAGGTTTTGGTCAACGGCAAGGTGGAAATCAGAAAGCGAAAACAAATTGCACCCAAGGGCAGGCTTCGCACTATCTGGCGATATCGTAGAGTTTGGGGAAAATAAATTTCATATACAACTCAAATCATCCGATCAGGATTGAATTACGAGTTAGATATGCCTGTCCATCGGAGTAAATAAGTAAAATCTGTATGAGCGATAAACAGACTCTTGTTGCAATCTGTGTTCCTACTTTCAAGCGTCCTGTCATATTAAGACAGTGCCTGCTTGCTATAGGCAAACTCAATCTTCCTGAAAATCTTAATGCAATTATTATTGTTGTCGATAATGATAGTGATCAAACTGGCGAAGAAATTTGTATCAATATATCTTCCGGTCTTAATCAGGCTCTTCATTATTATGTTGAGCCCGATCGCGGTCTTTCTTCAGTCCGAAATTGTTTACTTCAAAAAGCTATACAACATCAGGCAGATATGATCGCTTTTATTGATGACGATGAAATGCCTCACAATGACTGGTTAATCAAAATTTATAACGGTCTAATTGCCTATTCTGTTGATATTGCTACCGGCCCAGTTACCCCCACAATAGAAAATACTCCCCCAAATAAGTTTAAAGAGGGACATAAATATAAGACCGGTATGATACCCAGGTATATTTCTACAAATAATGTCATGTTTAAAAAAAGACTGGTCGCTGAGCTAGGATTAACTTTTGATCCTTATTATAATTTTATTGGTGGTGAAGACTTCGATTACTTTACAAGGGCAAGCAAGCTGGGGTGTACTTCAGTATGGATCAATGAGGCGGTAATTTTCGAAAAAATATTACCGGAAAGAGAAACGTTTAAATATAAAGTATTCCGTCATTATACCGGGGGAATAAATAATGTGTTGCGCTATAAAAAAAACTATTCATCTTTAGCCGCATGGTTACATTTCATTCCAAAGATATTAGGAAAATTAATTGGTTCAGTCACCAGTTTAATCAGGGCCGCTTTTAGCAAGCGCCTAAAAAACCTGGAAAAATCATATATAAAACTAGCATCGGGAACAGGGTATTTAGCGGGCTTGTTGAATATAACCAGTGAAAGATATCGGTATTAAGTGGTGCATTCAATAGAAGTAGTATGATATGAAAATATGGGTAGATGCAGATGCATGCCCTGTCGTAATCAAGGATATCTTATTTAGGGCGGCAGAGCGTACAGAAACACAGTTGACACTGGTCGCAAATCAATCCATGTCTGTACCGTCATCTCGATATATTAATTTTCTCAGGGTCGCCTCGGGTTTCGATGTTACTGATAATGAAATTGTTAAAAGACTCAGTATTGGTGACCTTGTAATTACAAGTGATATACCATTGGCGGCAGATGCGATAGAAAAAGGCGCTGTGGTGCTCAGTCCCCGAGGTGAGTTGTATACAACGGACAACATTAGAGCGCGGTTAAGCATGAGAGATTTCATGGAGACGTTACGGGCAAGTGGCGTAGATACAGGTGGACCGCCGACACTAAATCAGAATGACAGGCAGGCATTTGCAAATCATCTGGATAGATTTCTGAGTAAGCACATAACAAATAACTGATTCATAAATCATGATCGATCCCCAAAAACATCCAACGCTTACGTATGCACTCAACTGGTCAAACGGTATGTTGCAACAAATGCAACAGCGACTATTACCACTGGCTGATTCTGCAACAGATGTGACTATTGCCGCCGTCTCTGGTTCACTCGGTCGTCTTGAGGGAATGGCACATTCTGATTGTGATCTGATTGTAATAGTCAATGACGAAGCGATTCATGATCCTGCTCGTTGTCAAAAAGCCATGCAGGCGGTATGGGATGCACTGGACCCACTTGGAATGCCTTTACCTAAATCCAGTGGTATTTACGTGAGCCCGGCAAGTCATAGCCAAATCTGTGATCATGGTACTTTAGGTCTGATCGCCGATGATAAAAATATCTTCGGTAAACGTATGCAGATCTTGCTTGATGCAAAACCAGTTTATGGTGAAGAAAAGTTTCAGATTCTGGTTCAAGGCTTGCTGGAACGCTATGCTGCAGGCTTTCTTATACATGATCAGAAGAAGGAATGGGTTTATCTGCTTAATGATCTGATTCGTTATTTAAGATCATACTGTGCATGGCATCAGTTTGATCTGACAAATGATCCAATTGATAGTTGGCATATGCGTAACGCAAAATTGCGCAATAGTCGGATTCCTATGTTTGCTGCACTGATCTTTTTATTGGGAGAATGCAGTAAGGAGAAACAAGATAAAATTGGTTGGTTACGTGAACATCTTTCACTGACACCTTTGCAAAGGATTGAAAAAGTCTATGCGTTAAATAATGATAGTGGTTTTAATATATTAATTGATGCTTACGAAGTTTTCATGACGGGAATGAATTCGCCCGAAGTCCGAAAGGTTCTGATCGAAGCCAATCCAGATTCATTGGACGAATTAAGAGTGATGGACATTCCTGAATATAATGAGCTACATGCCAATTCAGATATTCTGTTAAAAGAACTGACACGCTTTACATTGGATCGACGCGGTGACTGGAGCGATGCATTTTTTAAATACTTATTATTCTGATATCCTAGTGTTTATATTCACCCCATAGTTGTTCCAGTCGTTTGTCTCTACCACAACCATATCTGTAATATCTGTAGCGAATCGGATTATTTTTGTAGTAATCCTGATGATAATCCTCCGCAGCATAGAATGTTGAAGCTTTACTTACTTGGGTGACGATGGGTTCTTTAAAAGGTTTATTTTTGTCGAGAGCAGCCTTTGATGACTCTGCCAGTTGTTTTTGCTCATCGTTATGATAAAAAATTTCAGATCGATACTGATTGCCTCGATCGCAAAATTGTTGATCTGGTGTGGTTGGATCAATATTGTGCCAGAAGACATCGAGTAATTTCTCGTAACTTACTTGTTCGGGGTCATAGACGATCTGGACGGCCTCTGTGTGACCGGTCCTGCCTGAGGAAGTTTGTTTATAGGTCGGGTTTTTTGTATGACCACCCGTATAGCCAGAGGTAGTAGAGGCCACACCTTCAAGTTTGTCGAAAGGAGCTTCCATACACCAAAAGCAACCGCCAGCAAATGTGGCAACAGATAGATCTTTATTTTCAGTGGTGATAGCCGTTTCGTCTGCCGATAATATGGTCATTGCCAACAGACTCAGGATAAAAGCAGCCAGAGTATATTTCAGTAATTTCATTATTATTGTCTCAATTAAATTTCTTTGAAGATATATTTATCTCATAGTTGTTTTTTCTAAGACAGGTAGAGTATAAAGAGTTCATTTTGTCCCACACATCATTAGAGAATATTATTTTTATGGATTACTTACCTTGCGTTGAAGTAGAACCTCAAAGACTCGCCGATGCTGCCGTAATCTGGCTGCATGGCCTAGGTGCGGACGGACATGATTTTGAACCTGTTGTCCCGGAGCTAAGGTTGCCAGATAGCGCGGCTGTTCGTTTTATCTTTCCTCATGCACCATCGATATCTGTCACTATTAACAACGGTATGGTAATGCCCGCCTGGTATGACATCCTGGATATGAGTATTGAGAAGAAGGTTGATGAGGAGCAATTACTGGTAGCTGCTGAAAAGATAAGAACCTTGATAGACAGAGAGATAGAACGTGGTATAGATAGCTCACGTATTGTGATTGCCGGCTTTTCGCAAGGCGGAGCTGTGTGTTATCAAACGGCTTTAACTTATCCCAAACCGCTAGCAGGCCTACTGGCAATGTCGACATACTTTGCGACCAGTGAATCAATTGTGCCCAGCCGGGAAAACAAGGCATTACCTGTTCAGATTTATCATGGAACAATGGATCCGGTTGTTCCGGAGCCTCTAGGACAGATTGCCTGCAGGGCTTTAAAAGAAAAAGGCTACAGTGTTAATTATCAAACATACCCCATGCAACACAGTGTTTGCACCGAAGAGATAATGGATATTTCAAGATGGCTGCAAAAGATACTTTTGTAACTAATTATTACTATGTAATAAAAAAGCCCTCAGTAAAGGGCTTTTTGTTTTATATAGAAGTTATCTCAACATTATATTTATTCATTTAATTTTTTATATTCTTTTGCTGCCAGGGTGTTTATCACATCAATAATTTTTTCAAAGCTACCTGCCATTGATGCACTTGTCGTATATTTACCGTTGATAATGATGGCTGGAACGCCTGTTAGCGCATAACCCTGTCCTGCTGTAAAGGCTGCTCTGACTTTTTCTTCGACTTCCCTTGAGTTGTAGGCCTGGTCAAATTCATCACCACTGACACCATGTTCTGAGAAGAACACCCTGAGGCTCTTTTCATCAAGGATTTTTCTTTTATCTTTGTTTATCGCATCAAACAAAGGTTTATGAATTATATCAAGGATGCCTAATTTCTCTGCTGCATAAAAAGCCCTGGCATGGGGCAACCAGTTTTTGCCCAGAATACCTGGCATACGAACAAACTCAATGTACTCAGCCTTTTCTTCGAGCCATTTTTCAATTACCGGTTCAAAATGATAACAATGGGGACAGCCATACCAGAAGACTTCCAGGACTTCTATCTTATCGCCTGTCCTGGTCGGCTGTACGGAGGGAAGTTCTTTATAGAGGCCAGTGACATTTTTCAATACTACCTTTGTCTGTTTAGCTGGAGCTAACGTTGCAGCCTGCTCTTGTATCGCAGGAACTGCCTCAATATTGTTTTTAGATAGATTTTCTTCAGCATCAGAACAAGCTGAAAGCAAGCTGAGAGTAGCAAGCAGAATAATACTGGTTAATTGTGTCCAAAGTGATTTTTTACTCATGTATCTAAGACCCTTGAAATGGAGTGAATTATAATTCACCGTAGGAATGTAAACCGGATAAAAACATATTAACACCGAGGAAAGCGAATAATGTCACGAATAGACCAATGATAGACCACCATGCCATAGGTGTGCCTTTCCAGCCTTTGGTCATGCGCATATGTAACCAGGCAGCGTAATTTAACCAGACAATAAGTGCCCAGGTCTCTTTTGGATCCCATGACCAGTAACCTCCCCATGCCTCTGCTGCCCATAAGGCACCGAGGATGGTTGCGATGGTGAAAAAGGCAAAACCTAGTGCGATGGATTTATACATCACATCATCAAGCAAATCATAAGACGGCAGACGAGAGAGGATGAATGAGCCTGGTGCCTTACGTTCTATAAAATTTCTAACTAAATAGGCTGTCCCCAACATGGCTGAGAGGCTGAAACAACCATAGCCAATAAAATTTGCAGGCACATGGATTTTCATCCAATAGCTTTTTAGCGCAGGTACCAGTGGCTGAATTTCGTTGGCACCTTTTGAAAATGTATACCAAAGCAGAAAGCCGACTGCAGCACTGATGACCAGGAGCACAAAAGTTCCCATGCTTCGTGTTCTAAATTTATTTTCGTAATAGAGATAAACCAGGCCAGTAATCAAACAAAACAGGATAAAGACTTCATACAGATTACTGACGGGTATATGGCCGATGTCCGGGCTCATCAAATAGGATTCGCGCCAACGAACCAGTAATCCGGTTAGCCCCATGATGGTTGCAGACCAGGTAAAAGCGGTCGCGACTTTTCCCGTGAAGCTGGAACCTGACAAGAGATTTCCAAGGTATGCCACTGTTGCCATAACATACAGTGCACTCATCCACATGATTGCTGATTGACTGGAGAGTAAAAATCTTAGAAAGAAATTCTGTTCGGATGCCTCCAGGTTAGCACCATATAACGAAATGCTGCAGAGACTTAAAAGAGAAACGACCATGATGAGGCCTTGTATAGGGCGCCAGGACAGACCAAGAAAACTGAATACAATTCCTGCACTTATGAGGATACCTAATTCATAGGCGTCCATATTGTGTTGGTATTGACTGGCCGCGAAAGCAGTTCCTGCCAACAGCAATAAGACCCACAACATGCTGATGGGTGTTAATTGCTCTAGCCAATAGTTTCTACCGGTGTTTTTAAAAAGAGTATCGCTTGCCATTTATGCCTTTGTATTAATTTAACTGTAATGAGTTATCCGTTTGATGCGTAAACCTGAAATTTGTTGCATTCGAGAAGCTTAACTATCTATCGGTTTTAGTTCACCTTTTATTATGCCAGTCATTTCTCTAAATTTTTCGGAAAATTCAGTTTTATGACGGTTTGCATTCCCTGCAATTAGCAGTCGAGTGCTGTTGTCATGTCTTTCCAGGATGACCCAGACTCGTTGGTGGGAAACGTAAAATAACAGAAAAACACCAGTAATCAGCATGGCAAAGCCGATATACACATAAATTTTTCCTGGCGTCCTGGTGATCTGTAAACCAGTTGCTTGTTTGTGTTCAAAATTTCTCAGTTCCAGATAAAAAGGTGATTGATAGAATGGTAAGGCAGATAGCGCGAGTACTGTATCCTGGAAAAACCGGGTTTCATTTTGACTCACTTCATCCGTGTTCTGAACTCCCTCGGTTATCAGCATATCGACAAATACTTGCTGCAGAGTGTTCTGTAACATCTTCATATAAATCTCGGAGACTTCGGCTTGTTCTTTTTCTGGCACATTTGCTTGCAGATGATTTTGAATACTTTCAAACCCGCCTGATAAAAATAATTCAACAAGTGTTTTGGTCGCGCCAAGAAATTCTTCATTTGATTCCAGAATATTTTCTCTTTTGGCAATAGTTCTGGCGGCTTGTAGGATGTTTTCGTCGTCTCTCAGCAATGCCTGAAATTTCAGGAAGCGCTGAGGTGAATCAGCATTATCTGCAGGGATATGTAGATACTTGAATTCATCTGCAGGTGTCGTACGCATGCCACTCAAAAAATATTTTCTGCTATTAATCATTAATGGCTGCATATAATTAACAAACTCAACGGCACTGCCATCCTGTTTTCTTAATTTAAATGTAAAATTTGGGCCCTGATCCCTGAATTTTTTATCTGTAGCCTCATCTTCGGCAACAGGGAAAATGTTGAATAAACGAAATTCATCAAGCTCGAGCGTGATCGGATCGTTATTGGTATTGATAGATAATGTCTCGTTGATACGGCCACTGATTTCAAGCGAACTTACTTCATTATTACGCAGTTGATGCAGCAGCATATCGAGCTGTGAGCCGCCATCTGTGAAGCTCGCCTGATAAATTGTATAACCTTTGTAACTCAAAGGGTGGTTGACTGATATTGTTTCGGTGATGCGCGCATCTGCTTCCGGGTCATGGATGATGAGATCGCTTTCAAATGATTTCGGTTGGCCACTTTCATAATGTTCAATACGAAAATCTACTACCTCGATTGAAAAAGGCAGTCTTTGTACCAGATAACCATCGGCAATATTCTGAAAAGCAACACTTACTGTCTTGCCTTCAGGAATAGTGACACTTGCCCTGAAAGAAGGATTGTCAATGCTCAATATGCTAGCATCGGGGATCTCTGAGACGCGGGCATTATTATCTTTTTCAATTCTTAATTGGCCTGTCAGTGTTTTAACCTTTAAAGGAAGATTGCCATCGATTAATCCTCCCAGGCAGATGACGACGATAGCGACATGCGTCAGGATATAGCCAAGCCGATTGCTCGCGCCATGCATGGCAGCGAGGGTGTAGCCTTGTTCATTTTCACGTGTTCGCACTCGATAGCCTGATTTTTTAAAAAAATAACACAGGCCTTTGTATGCCTTATCTATATCCATATCACAGCGCCATTCTTCATGTTGCTTCATTGTCCTCAAGGACCGTGCCGAAATGAGCTCTTTGAATCGTTGCATGCTACGCAGAATACCTGGGCCATTTTGCGTGATGCAGATGCTGGTTGTGATAACCAGAAAAGACAGGATGCCGATAAACCATGCGCTACTATAAACATCGTACAGCCCAAGTGATAAATACACTTCATGCCAGAAAGGGCCGAATTTTATGATGTAGCTTTGATAGGATTCGTTTTGCTTAAGTAGCGTACCTATGACCGAAGACAGGGCAACGGCCACAAGTAAAGTGATAGCCAGGTTCATTGAACCCAGGAAACGAAAGAAAATACTGGCTAAACTTTTCACGTAAAACAAGTGTCTGAAGAATTAATATTCAGACATTCCGTATTGATAGCAATGCATTTGATATTTCAGGACAAACCTACAAGCAGATTAATGTAAACCTTGAATATAATTGGCAACGGCATCAATTTCATCCGTGGTCATTTTTTCCGAGACTATCTGCATAACTTTGTTGGAATCGTTGGTACGTATGTTATCCCGAAAAGCCAGCAATTGTAATTTTGTGTATTCAGCATGCTGACCACTTAAGGCTGGATATGATGCCGCTGGATTGCCAGCACCACTGGGGCCATGACAAGCCAAACATGCCGGGAGTCCTTTGCTGGCATCACCTGCACGATATATTTGTTCACCCAGTGGAAGTGTTTCAGCACTGGCATGTCCAATCTTTATTTTCTGCGAAGAGTAATAGGTGGCGATATCCTGCATGTCTTCCTCGCTGAGCGGAGCAGCAAGAGGACTCATTTGAACATTCTTGCGTGATCCTGAATGAAAATCTTTTAGCTGCTTAAAGATATATTCCGCGTGCTGACCTGCTAATTTAGGCCAGACAGGGTTGACACTATTACCGTCGACCCCATGACAAGCTGCACATGTCTTTGTTTTTTCATTTCCGGCCGGCGCCATCTGGTTACTTGCTACAGTCGAGTTGCCCTGACTATTCGTTACCATATAATCTACAGCTGCTTTAACATCATCATCACTGAGATCCGGATTACCGCCTTTGGCAGGCATTGGCATGCCTGATGAGCCAGTGTAGCCGGATATCGCATGTTTATAGAGCGTGTCATTTCCTTGTTCAATACGTGGAGCCCATGCAGCAGCATCACCTAATTGTGGAATACCCGGAAGGCCGGAGCCATGACAGGCAATACAAGTACTGTCATAAGTTGTTTTCCCGGCAACATCCTCGGCAGCCGTATCACCGGCGTAAGCGTGACTAGAGAAAATAAATAGAACCAATGAACTGAACATTAACGCTTGTTTCATAATGACTGTCGAACCCTGAGAATGAATGTTATTTTTCTACCTAAGGTTCTCCTGCATATTTTAATGTATCTGCAGAACCTTAAGTAGACTTGATTACAAGCCTGCATTTTACTCAATATCAGCACGGACGTGTACTATTACTATCTTTGGAGACAAAATTTTGTCAAAAAACAACTATAACAAGAGCACATTCCTCATGGGGGCACATGAAATCAGGCAGTTGCCTGATGATATTGGCACTGAGGTCGCGATTGCCGGACGATCTAATGCCGGTAAATCCAGCGTCCTGAATGTGATTACGGCGAATTCGAAGCTGGCACGCATCAGCAAAACGCCTGGCCGAACCCAGCAGATGAATATCTTTGTTCTGGACGATGAACGACGCCTGGTTGATCTGCCCGGATATGGTTATGCAAAGGTTCCTGTCGCGATGCGCAAGCATTGGGGGGCAACATTGAACAGATATTTTCAGGAAAGAAATGCATTGTTGGGCCTGATTTTGATCATGGATATTCGGCACCCGCTTAAGCCTGAAGACCAGCAGATGCTTGACTGGGCGCTCGATGTGGGACTGCCCACACATATCTTATTGAACAAATCAGACAAGCTCTCCCGTGGTGCCGGGATGTCTGTATTACAAGAGCTCAAAGGCCGTATTAACGATGATCTGGTGTCAATTCAGCTATTTTCAGCCTTGAAAAAGACGGGTGCGGAAGATGCCAGGGCGGTACTTGATCAGTGGTTTGGTTACGCATAAATTCATTTAACTACCCTGTAACACCACTTTGGGTAATGTTTCGGGATAATCTTGCCGAAAGTATCATCTGTTTAGCCAAATAAAAGAGGCCCCGGCGCATCAAGGGGAGGGAGGGCATACCGGGGCCAAGATTACCCGGCTGGGGAGACCGGGGTTCTACACCCGCTCTTGGGAGCAAGAGCAGGAAAACTCACTTGTAATTAGGACTGAAATGATGTTCAAAAGTTCAGGCAGTGATCAAATCCAGGGGTTTTTAGAATCAGTTTATGCACAACGATGGTGCCGATGCCGGTTGATTGTCGATTGAGTTATCAAAATAATGGCTGTGAACCGCAATAGCTCATGTAACTAATTGATATTAATGGTAATATTTAAATCGGTCAAAAAATGACTGGTTTAATACAAAGTTAATAATTAAGCCATTTTGAGAACGCTGTACTCATCTCATACACAGAGTTATCCACAGAAATTGTGGATAATATTCGATTGTTAATCACAGCAATAACTTATCTAGGAAAAGCTAGAAATTGGCTTAAGCAGGCAAGCTAACTTCCGTTATTTTCTGACTGAATCCGATAGTTGCCAGTCGGATTAATTGATGATTTTTAACAGCGGTTTCGAGTTGGCTTTTCCCTGTGGGTACAAACCGTTCAGGAGGCGAAGTTTCTCTTCCTGATACTGTTCCAGCGGTGATTGTTCGGCCAGTGAGATGAAATTTGTTTCTTCGGTCGATTCTATAATTTTCAGTCGAAGCGGTTGTGCCAGCAAGCGCTCATCTTCTGTTAATTGATGAAAACTTCTTGCCGTTTCGATAAACGCGACATCATAGTGCGACATGGTTTCGGGATCCTTGGTGACACCGACCAGGATATAAGCCTGGTTATTGAAGTAGATGACTGTAAATCTGGCAGTGCGTTTTCCATTACCGGTATTGATCGTGGCGATCCCGGTGTGCGCATCAAGACCATTTATTGTTAGTGGTCTGTCATCCCTTAAATCCTTGAGTCCAAGTCGCTGGATCATAAACGCTTTGGGGGATATTTTTTTGTTGATGTCATCAAGAAGTATCTGTTGGGTTGCAGCCCCCAGGGGGGCATTAATAACAAGCTTATCTGGCAGATTTGTTACATTCCATTTTTTGGGGAATGTGATGCTAATACCCAATGATTCATGATAGAAATTATTGCCTCGGGTGATACCCTGTTGCGGACTGTCTCCAAAAATAAGGCCATCGATCTGGTTCAGATATTCCTCTTCGCCTTTTCTGCTCTCCGGGTTGCTTTGGTATTTACTGGCATATTCGATTATCTCTTGTAGACGAGTGTCATGATCCGGGTGTGTGGAGAACAGGCCGTGATATATCCGAGGTTCTCGACCTTCAGATTTGGCACGCTGAGATTCAAATGTTTCCTGATCTTTCAGAACCTGGATCACGTCCATCATGGACTCAGCGCTGTAATCTGTTCTTGCGATATATTCTGCCCCCAGCTTATCGGCCTCCAATTCGTGCTCTCGGCCATAGCCCCTGAGCAAAGCGGAGCCCATTACCTGCATAAGCTGGCTTCCTGCCTGATTCATGCCTGGAATGAAAATTGAGGCCAGAACTGTGCCAATACCAGTCAGCTGTGTTGCACTATATTGTCTGACCGCATGTCTGGCTGTGACATGTCCTATTTCATGACCAAGCACGGCTGCCAGTTCAGCTTCAGAATTGATATAGGCCAGCAAGCCACGAGTGATGTATATGTATCCCCCCGGCAAGGCGAAGGCATTGACATCTTTGCTGTCGAGTACCGTAAATCGATAGACCAGATTATTACGATGACTATTCTTTGCCAGCTCGTTTCCAACCCTGTTGACGTAGGCCTGTAGCTCAGGGTTGTCATAAACAATGTAATGTTGAAGTATTTCTTTATTTGTCTTTCGTCCGAGGGCAATTTCACTTTGCTCTGACATCAATACCAGATCCTGCTCACCCGTCGCTGGATTGACCGCACAGCCAGTGAGACTGATTAGAATGTGGGAAAGGATGAGAGTGTAAATATTTTTCATGGTCAAATTTTATGACATTAATCTAAAATGAACAGTTCCCTCGCATATGAAAAATGTCTATTTAATAAGCATCATATCAGAGCGATGCTTTAAATTGATCCTGAATTCCTTGTCTTTAATATAAATCCAGCCACGTACCTGAATTATCTTGCCTTGCAAATCCTGTAATTCTGAGGCATTGAAATAGCTTAAGTCTTTGTGTTTTATTCGTAGCGCAACTTTTCCCGACAGATTGATCCAGATTGATGATCGGCTTTTACCAATACGTTCAACTCTACCTGTAATGACATGATAGCCACGGATGTTTTTGCCTAAAGTCTTTGAGGATAGCGGTTTATATTGTTGCAGACTCCATAGACCTCGTTGTGATGCTATTGCCTGATTTGAATGATGCAGGTAACAGTCGAGATAATTCAGGTTGGGTGGAATGGTCAGCGGTGTTGCTAATCCTTCCGCTAGCATAATGGCTTGAATGTTTTCTCCATCAGGAAGAAAAAGATGGGCCAGGGTTCTTTTATATCGATCAAATTGTTGGGTATCGAATTTCAGGAGGATTTGCTTGTGTCCATGTAGCAATGAGAGGAGGTGTGTTCGTGCAGCGATTGCACCTGGTTCTGATGCCCTGCCATTGCGGCCAATCTCTGGCGTATTAATTCCAATCAGGCGGATGTGACGACCATCTTTGAGGATGACCGTATCGCCATCTATGACATGAGTGACTTCTACAGTTTCATCAGATGAACCGAGATTACATGATGATAGGGGAGTGCTGGTTGCCTGGGCGGTAAAGAAAGTTGATAAAAATACGAGGTAAATAAAAAAGCGCCCATAGTGAGCGCCTTTTATCAAATAAGAACAGAGTTTCTTATCGTTCACATACCGTATTTCTTGTTAAATTTATCAACGCGACCAGCTGTGTCCAGCATTTTCTGTTTGCCGGTATAGAATGGGTGGCATTGTGAGCAAACATCAAGGTGCAGCTCATCTTTTAATGTAGACTTGGTTTTAAATGTATTACCACAGCTACATTTAACCTCAATTTCCTGGTATGCAGGATGTATTTTAGTTTTCATAACAGCTTAATCTTTAAGTAATTTTTCAAGTAATATTTCAGTGAATTATCAAATTCATTCTATTTGCAGGGCTTATCATACAAACAGGGAGGGGGAGTTTAGTAAAAACAGGGGGGTCAGGCAAGAGATTTTGGCATTACTTACATTTAAATTAATGTTCAAAACTTGTTTTAGATATCAAATTCAGCAATCACTGGCGTATGATCTGAGGGTCTTTCCAGGCCTCTCGGTGCCTTATCGATACGGCACGTCTTGCATAAGTCGGCAAGCGTGTCAGTCGCCAGGATATGGTCAATGCGCAAGCCCCGGTCAAGGGCAAACCCTGCCGCACGGTAATCCCACCAGGAAAAGCTGTTTTCTTCCTGCTCAAATATTCTGAAACAATCAATAAGACTCTGTTTTAAGAGTGACTGGAAGGCATCTCGTTCAGGCTGGCTGACCAGCACCTTGCCTTCCCAGGCACCCGGATCGTGTACATCACGATCATCAGGTGCGATATTGAAATCACCCAATAAGATGACGTTTTCATATTTATTTACCAGCGACTCGGTAAATTGATGCAAATGGGACAACCACTCCAGTTTGTAATGATATTTTTCCGAATCAACCTCAGATCCATTAGGAATGTACAGATTGAGTACAGTGACATTATTTATATTGCTACAAAGAATGCGTCTTTGCGGATCGGCGAATTCGGGAAAGTCAGTGATGATATTAGTCGCTTCTGTTTTACTGAGTGTTGCGACCCCATTGTAGGTTTTTTGACCACTGAAGCTAACGTGATACCCGGCATTGCGAATATCTTCTACCGGGAAAATTTCGTCTGTTTGCTTTGTCTCCTGCAAAGCAAGTACATCAGGTTGTTCTGACTCAAGCCACTGTAGTACGTGAGGTAAGCGCACACGCAGAGAGTTTACATTCCAGGTCGCTATGCGGAACATGCTGATTTAATATTTAATTAATTTCGATTTGTGACTACGTGGTGCGAGAAAATCTATAACCTGAGTCCGTTATAACGGCGTTTTTCCCGCCAGTCCATGAAAATAATACCAACCAGTAAGCCAAGCAGTAGTGCAATTCCTGAAAAAATTACTGGATTCGGCATGCTAAAACTATCTGGGTCTGTCTCGTTGGTGTTACCGGTTTGCTGTAATTGTGCTATCTCGTCTTGCAGTTGGGCGTTCGTTTCTTTGAGTTGTTTTACTTCATTTACAAGTTTGCTGTTGCTTCTGTTTTGGCTGATTTTATTTCTTAATTCAGCAAGATTAGCCTGTAATTCACCTGATTTTAATTTTTCAGTTCTTATTTCCTGAGTAAGTTTCTTATTGTCATTTTTCAATTTGGCTGTTGCTTCCGGGTCTATGACGTGCCACTGATCAGGTTTGGCCATCTGCATCCTGATAGTATGTAACTCAGCCTCTAATTCCTTGACCCTTTTTGATTGAGCAGCGCCTGTATCCGAACCTTCATTCAAATCTGGATTATTGCTTATCAGATAGTTGTTGCTAATCCAGCCAGTGACACCCTTTGGATCGCGGACATTCACAAAATCATTTTCGCGGTTGATGACCTCTAAAGCAGTGCCGGTGGGTAGGACCTTCAATATTGCACTATCAATGGATTTTCCTTCGTGTAGTCCTATCAGTAAGCTGTCCGTGATATAGACAGTTTCTGCCTGTAAATTGATGGGCAAGGCGCCAAGCAGAACAAGCATCAAGACAACAGGCCTTCGGGCTATGCTATGAGAAATTGAAAAAGGAAATTTCATATTCGTTTCCATTTAAATTCACCTGACAATCATGCACTAATCCCTGAATGTTTCAACAGGGCATCAATACTCGGTTTGCGACCTCTAAAGTTGATAAACATTTCCATGGGTTCTTTCACGCCCCCTTGTTCCAGTATTGAATGCAAAAATTCATTACCGGTATCCTTGTTAAAAATTCCATTTTCCTCAAATTTTGAAAAGGCATCCGCCGACAGCACTTCCGCCCATTTATAACTATAATACCCTGCCGCGTAGCCGCCTGCGAATATATGCGAAAAGCTATGCTGAAACCGATTATAATCGGGAGGGCGCACAACTGCGACTTGTTGACGTACGTCGTCCAGCAGAGACTGAATATTCAGTGGTGATTTACTGTCATATTCCAGATGCAGTCTGAAGTCGAACAGTGATAATTCGAGTTGTCTTACCATATGCATCCCGGTCTGAAAATTCCTGGCTGCGATCATTTTTTCAAAGATGTCATCACTGATTAAGTCGCCTGTTTGATAATGTCTGGCGATAAGGTCTAAAGCCTCACGTTCCCAGCACCAGTTTTCCATAAACTGACTTGGAAGTTCAACCGCATCCCAGGGTACACCGTTAATTCCGGAGATACTCGGATGATCAACCAATGTCAGCATATGATGTAAACCATGACCAAATTCATGAAACAGAGTGATAACTTCATCATGAGTGAGTAGTGCAGGATCATCTCCCACCGGCGGGGTAAAGTTACAAGTGATGTAGGCGACTGGTGCTTGGGTATCAAAGCCGGTTTTTTTCCGCACGATACATTCATCCATCCAGGCACCACCACGTTTACCTGAGCGTGCGTATAGGTCGATATAAAAGCCACCGCGTAAAGATCCTGTACTATCGAAGATATCAAAAAAACGAACATCTTTATGCCAGACTTCAACAGTTTCTCTTTCTTTAACATCAATACCATACAGGCGATTAACAACGGTAAATAATCCGTCAATCACCTGGGGTGCGGGAAAGTAAGGTCTTAACTCTTCCTGTGAAAGGGCATATTTATGTTGTCTGAGTTTTTCAGCGTAGTAAGCCATGTCCCAGGCTTCTAATGTTTCCTGATTAAATTCAGATTTTGCGAATTCCTGCAGTTCTTTCAGTTCTTGTTCTGCCATGCCTTTGGAGCGCGAGGCCAAATCATTGAGAAAATCCAGAACCTCATTTGTATCATTTGCCATCTTTCTGGCAAGAGAATAATGCGCATAACTTTTATAGCCGAGTAACTGTGCCTGTCGATAGCGTAAGTCGAGGATGTCATTCATGATCTCTGAGTTATCCCATTGCTCTGCATCTGGACCTTGATTCGATGCGCGGGTGATATATGCGATATACATCTCTTCACGTAAAGCAGAATTGTCAGCATATTGCATGACCGGCATATAGGAAGGGTATTCCAGAGTAAATATCCATCCCTCTTTATCTTCACTAGTGGCTTTTTGTGTTGCCAGTGCCAGTGCAGATTCGGGGATTCCGTTCAGATTATTTCTGTCGGTCACATGCCTGGTCCAGGCCTGTGTTGCGTCCAGCAGGTTTTCTTCAAACCTGGTTTGCAGCAGGGAGAGTTCCTGTTTTATTTTTTTATATTCTTGTTGTTTATCGTCATCTAATTCAACACCGGAAAGTCTGAAATCCCGTAAGGCATTTTCGATTATTTTCTTCTGTGCGTCGGTCAGTGAAGCATAGTCTTCGCTCTCCGAGACTGATTTGTATGCCAGATACAAGTCCTTGTTTTGGCCCATCTCTGTCGCATAATCTGACAGCTTCGGTAAGCAGACGTTGTAGGCCTGTCGCAGTTCATCATTGTCTGCAACTGCATGTAAGTGGCTTGCCGGTGACCAGGCACGATTTAGCTGATCATCAAGATCCTCTGTCGGCTGTAATGTGTTTTCCCAACTGACAGTTTGATTATTATTCAATAGAGATTGAATTGCAGCGCGATTGTCTTTTAATAGCTGATCGATCGCCGGTTCTATATCCGCTGGCACAATAGAAGCAAAAAGTGGTAGGCCGTCAGTTTGGAGTAGTGGGTTATTCATTATCTAAACGCATATGTAATTATTTAAGTGTACATAGAACAGGTTTGTATCTGGTGAGCTAATTGTAATGTATGAAATGCATCAGCGAAAATATTGTTATCCGGAAAGTCTAACTCCAATCATCCATGTCGCAACTGCCCCCGCAATAAAAAATGTCATTATTAATCCTGTGGCATACATTGAATAACGTTTAACCAAATCGGATTGCGGTAATGCAGAGAGTAAAAAGGGCCGTCTGGAATCACAGGTCTTACTCAACATGTGGACAGGCGCTGCGGTCTTTTGCTCTGCGTGCTGACTTTGGATCTGTTTTAATGCAGCTTCTCTAACTTTTTGCCATTCTTCCATACCGATTTGCCCATCTTTATTTTCATCAAAGCGGGTCAGAAGCTCCTCGCTATTTTTTTTCCAGTCCCGGAGTAAATGTGCGACGTCATTATTTGTATTTAATTCGGTGCCCGCACCTCCTACTGTGCCAAACAGACCAATGGCATAGAGCTTATCTTCAGGATGCATGCGTTTTTCAGTATAACGATATCGACCCATCCCTACGGAAAACAAGCTATTCTTTTTTCCTGATCTATTTCCCCCTGGTTCCGGATGGCGACTGTGGCCATACCAGACATCAGTTATGGTGGGAGTTACGTTAGCCTTCTCAGGATCAATAACTGCCTCACCACTATTATCAATTAACAGAAATAAACTCTCACTGATGCCATTTTCTATGGTTACCCAATGACTGTTTTTTCCTGATTTACGATATTCTTCAATGGTGTAGCTATACCATGTACAGGTGATACCAGTGAGTGGCCCGGAAATAATAGAACCATCTATCAATTTACCGACCCCGGAAAGTTCTACATAACCCTGCGCAGCGGAGCGTATGGCTGAAGTGGGGGTATCTTCGATAATGCGTTTTCTCAGGAAGAAGTAGAAGGCACCGGTGAAACCACCAACGGTGAGCAATACCAGAATGATCGCGAAGGTCCAGAAATCATCACCTGGACTTTGTTTTACCCAATCAGTAGCAGGGGCTAACAAGGATGCCTGCAGAAGGAACATTGTTATTCGCTAAATAATTCTTTTACATTGACGTCTTTGGTTTCTTCTTCACTAAATTCGAGTAAATCTTTAGCACCGAAACCAAGATTTCTAGCGATGAGGACATCCGGAAATTGTTCTATTCGAACATTATTATTGTTCACGCTCTCATTATAAAATTCTCTCCTGTCGGCGATAGCGTTCTCAAGTCCGGAAATTCTTTTTTGCAAGTGCTGAAAGCTTTCATTGGCCTTGAGGTCTGGATAGGCCTCGGCTAACGCAAAAAGGTTGCCCAATCCCATACGCAGTTGGGTTTCTGCAGGACCCAAGGCGGAGACATCGCCTTTTTCCCGTGCTGCTGAAACAGCAGCTCTGGCCTGCATGACTTTTTCCAGGGTTTCCTGTTCATAGCCCATGTACTGCTTACAGGTTTCCACCAGCTTGGGGAGTTCATCATGCCTCTGCTTAAGCAAGACATCAATATTTGCCCAGGCCTTGGATACATTGTGTTTCAGAGACACCAGATTGTTATAGAGGATGATGGCATAGAGAATTCCAGCAGCCAGAACACCGACTATGATGAAGCTAGTTATGTCCATTACATTCTCCTTATAGCTTTGCTGTTAGTACTCAAATCAATACTGATCATCATATGATCATAAGCGATCAAAAACCATAAAAATCAGATAGATAGCTTGTGTTTAATCAGACATCTAGGCCCCATAATGATAATGAGAATAATTATCATTTACATTACATAGTGATCTGTATATGCTGTGCTGCGTCATTACTTGTAAGCCATCTGTGGAGGAGCCGCCATGCGATCTTTTGTTGTAAACCATCGAAAAATAAATCTTCATTCCACTATCCCGTGTGTTTTAACTCTAAGCTTAATGACTGGAGTTCAATCCAGTTTTGCTAAACCGCCTTCCGCTGAAGAAATGTGGGAGATGATTCAACAACAACAACAGGTTATTGATGAACTTAAAGCAAGACTCGATGAAACTGATCAACGTGTTGCTGTTAATGAAGAAAAGGTAGAAGAAAACGCGGAGGAAGTTGAAGCTGCGACCGAGGCATTCGAATCAGCATCTTCATCAAGCGGAAGTGGCTGGTGGGACAAAACCAGTATCGGTGGTTATGGTGAATTACATTATAATAATTTGAGTGATAATAATGATACGGTAGGTGGTGATAATTCTCTTGATCGTGTCGATTTTCATCGCTTCGTATTATATTTTGGTCACGAGTTTAACGACAACATTCGATTCTTTTCTGAACTGGAAGTGGAACATGCCATATCTGGTGACGGTCAACCGGGCGAAGTAGAATTGGAACAGGCATGGATTGAAATGGACATCAACGACCATCACCGTTTCCGGGGGGGGCTGGATATCCTTCCTATAGGGATCATTAATAGAACCCATGAGCCTAATACGTTCTATGGGGTTGAACGTAATACTGTAGAGGCGGAGATTATTCCAGCCACATGGTGGGAAGCAGGCGCTGGATTTAACGGTGAGATCGCGCCGGGATGGAATTATGATGTTGTTGCCCATAGTGGTTTGGTCACACCAACTACCGGTTCATCAACATTAAGACCAAGAAGTGGACGACTTAAAGTTGGAAATGCTGATGATCAGGATATCGCCTTTACTGGTAGTATTCGTTATACAGGTATGCCTGGCCTGGAAGTCGGAATATCGGGTCAATATCAAGCGGACATGACGGGTACTGCAGATGCTTTCAATGTGGATGCAACCTTGTTTGAAGGGCATGTAGACTATAAACATTCCAGTGGTCTAGGCTTTCGTGGTTTGTATGCGCGTTGGGATATGGATGTGCCAACCGGGATAACCTTCACACAGGACAGTATCGACGGTTGGTATATAGAACCTGCGTACCGTTTCAGATCACCAGGTATTATTCCCGGTGAGCTTGGTGTCTTTGCGCGTTATTCGGAATGGGATGCCAGGGGTCAAGGGATGGTGCCAGATGGTACCTATGTTCAGTTTGAGAGATGGAAAGCAGGTTTGAACTGGTGGCCACATTCCAATGTTGTATTCAAGTTTGATTATCAAAATGAAAGTGGAGATAGTCGTGCCGATAAATTACTAGATGGATTTAATCTGGGTCTTGGGTATCAGTTCTAGGTAAGTTAAAGTGGCAAGAGAATATCAAGACACCTCCTTGCGGAGGTGTCTTGCGTTTTACGTTAAATGGTTACAAATTTTATAGTTAGGTGCATGTTAAAGTATCAATGGACACAAAATATAGAATGATGACAGTTAAATTGTTTAGTCAGTATTTGATTTTGCCTGTGATATTAGGCATGGCGATGTGTGTTAATGCAAGGGGGACTTATCAGGAACCGTCAGAGTTTATTCAGGAGGTATTTTCCGGTGATGCGCCGAAGGTCAGTAAAATCTGGATTAAGAAAGATCTTAAAATGAAAATATATGAGATCATGGAGCATGACCTCGGTGTACTTAGATTAAAATACTGGGAAAAAGCAGGGCGCACTGCCTGGATACTTGAAGAGATTGGTAAGGAAAGGCCCATTACCGCAGGCATAGTTGTTAATAACAACAAGATCGAAAGCCTCAATGTGCTGGTTTTCCGTGAGAGTCGGGGTTGGGAGGTACGTTACCCATTTTTTACTGATCAATTCAGTGATGCGACACTTAAAGAAGACAAACAACTAGACAGGCATATCGATGGGATATCGGGTGCCACACTTTCCGTCAATGCGATGAAAAAAATGGCGCGGCTTGCCTTATTGTTGCATCAAGAAGTTGAAGAGTCAGGAAAATAACATCAGGTAAAAATTGGGTGGGATTATAGTGAAAATATGATGTGGGCTTTTATTCATAAATGGCACAGAAAGGTGGGTATTACTGCTGCATTTTTTGTCATGCTGCTCGTCGTTACTGGACTGCTATTGAATCATACTGATAAGTTAAACTTACAAAATATTTTTGTTCAAAGCGAGAAACTTCTTGAGTGGTATAGCATTCAACCTAAAGGTCAGATGAAAGGTTTCAAGGTAGATCAGCATTGGCTTACCCAAATCGATGGTCGTTTATATTTTGATCAGATTGAGCTTGCAGATCATATTGAAGATTTATACGGAGCAATTCGTAGTAGTGATAGCTTTGTCGTTGCATTGGATGGAAGTTTATTAATTCTGACTCAATCCGGAGAAATTGTCGAAAGATTATCAGGAAGCGAAGGTGTCCCTGCAGGTATAAAATCAATTGGTTTGTCCAGTAGAGGAGATATCGTTATCAAGGCAGCGCATGGTGATTACATTGCTGATCTTGATACTACAGAATGGCAGGAACAAAAAGAACTGGTCGTTAGCTGGTCGGTCCCCGATGAAATACCAAATAAATTAAATGAACAGTTACTAACGCTTTATCGTGGTAAAGGGTTGCCACTGGAAAGAGTGATTATTGATATTCACAGTGGCAGGATACTGGGACAGGCAGGTGTATTGCTGGTTGATTTTATGGCGGTATTATTTTTACTGTTGGCCATGAGCGGTGTCTGGATGTGGTACAAATACAGATAAAACAGATGATCTCGTAGTTCCTTATGTCCATACCCGAATTACCTGCATTTCCGGGTAGTTTGGGTATACTAATGCCGTAAGAATTACATTACAGGATAGAGGAAACTGAAATGGCTAAAATAACCTTGCATGGGAATGAAATAAATACCAACGGAGATTTGCCTGCTATTGGTGAACAGGCGCCCGCCTTCTCGTTGGTGAATAGTGAGCTGGCTGATATTGGCCTGGACAACTACAGTGGTAAAAAAAAATTACTGAATATCGTTCCCAGTCTTGATACCCCCACTTGCGCTTTATCGACAAAAAAGTTTAATGATTCGGCTGCGAGCAGAGAAGGCACTGTCTTCCTGATGATTTCTGCAGATCTTCCCTTTGCCATGTCACGTTTTTGTTCAGCAGAAGGCACTGAAAATGTTGTATCGCTTTCAATGATGCGCTCACGTAAATTTGCAAAAGATTATGGCGTGTTGATTGAAGATGGCCCACTGGCGGGGATTACTGCACGTGCCATTGTTGTCATAGATGAGAATGACAAGGTGATACATACAGAGTTGGTTTCCGAAATTGCCGACGAGCCAAATTACAACGCTGCTCTTGCTTTATTGTGACGGCCTTATTGTAAGAACATTCCGATTAAAAAATATTAATTCAACACCATGTCTTCACAGGGAACTGCTGGCCTTGAACGTTTGTTCAAGGCTCTTGGTTTTTCCATGCAAGGGCTGACTGCCGCCTTCAAAAATGAAGCGGCCTTTAGACAGGAAATATATCTTTCCATTATTCTTGTCCCGTTGGGTTTTTATCTTGGAGAAACTGGCGTAGAAATTGCTCTGCTTGTGAGTGTGATTGTCCTGGTGTTGATTACTGAATTGATTAACTCTGGCATGGAAGCAGTTGTAGATAGATTTGGAGGAGAGCATCACCAGCTATCAGGTCGGGCAAAAGATGTTGGTTCAGCGGCGGTGTTGATCGCTTTACTTAATGTAGTGCTTGTCTGGGGATGTGTTTTGTTTACTTAAAATGTGGTCACCCATAAAAAGTGGTTTGCTTGATCTCCATCAATGTATAATTATTTAGGTCAACTATAATCAAAGGGGGTACTATACTACCGTTGCTCTGTATAGATAAGTGTCAGTTTAGTGGGGGATAGCTAAGTGGACAGGAAGATACGATTTGGGTCTTATATTCGAGAGATAACGATTCAACAGAAGTTGATCAGCTACAATGATCTCGCCCCCGAAATCAAGCAGGATTCTGCTGGCAACGATATTCCCTATGTCCCGCCAAAGTTAAAATTAAGAAATATAGATATATACCGACTGGTCCAGCCTTATGTCAGTATCAGGTTATATGATCAGATAAAGGCAGTCTTACCTTTAGCGTTATATCTGATTTTGTTTCAACTCTTTATTTTAAGACAGGATTTGACAGATTCATGGGTGATAACGGCAGGGTTGGTCTCCGTAATCATTGGCTTGATGCTGTTCATGGAAGGTCTGAAGGTTGGTTTGATGCCCTTTGGTGAAACCATAGGCAATATTTTACCCACCAAATCCCCACTATACGTGGTTCTCACGGTTACTTTCTTGTTAGGGATAGGCGTGACATTTGCTGAACCGGCTATAGGCGCATTAAAAACTGCCGGTTCGATTGTAGATGTTGCTAAGGCGCCCTATTTATATACCTTACTCAACGAATGGTCTGGTGTGTTGGTATTAATCGTTGGCATGGGCGTTGGTCTGGCAGCAGTTCTTGGAACGCTACGTTTTATCAACGGCTGGAGCCTGAAACCCTTTATTTATTGTACGATGATACCAACACTCGGTCTGACACTTTATATCATGACCGATCCGGAGCTGAGCAAGGTTTTAGGCCTTGCCTGGGATTGTGGCGCTGTCACCACCGGACCGGTTACGGTTCCATTGGTGCTTTCTTTGGGGATAGGCATCGCATCGTCTGCTGGGAAAGGTCATTCGTCATTGTCCGGGTTCGGGATTGTGACGCTTGCTTCATTATTTCCGATCATTGGTGTGATGATATTGGCAATATTTGTCTCTTCAACCACATCCGTTGATTCAATCATTGCAAGTGCGAGTCAAATTGACAACGCTGCCCATGTTATTCCCTGGCATGAACTGACACCATGGCAAGAGATAATACTGGGAGTGCGAGCGATTATTCCTCTGGTATTATTTCTGATTCTTGTAATGTATTTCATTCTCAATGAAAAAATAAAAAATAAGGCGATGACAATTTATGGTATTTCTCTCTGTGTTATTGGCATGGTGGTTTTTAATGTTGGGCTGAGCTATGGCCTGGCAAAGCTGGGCGGTCAATCGGGTGGTCTGGTGCCGGCTGCTTTTACCAACATCGCGCTAGTAGAGAACTCGCCTCTTTATTCTCTAACAATGGGTATTTCAATTGCTGCCTTGTTCGCATGGTTTTTAGGCCTGGGTGCAACATTGGCTGAACCGGCACTGAACGCATTGGGCACAACAGTTGAAAACCTCACCAATAGTGCGTTTAAAAAATCCATGCTCATGTATGCAGTTTCTATCGGGGTTGCTTTTGGTATTGCGATCGGCGTATTAAAAATTATCTTTGATATCCCCATCGCCTATTTACTCTTGCCAGGCTATGTCTTTGGATTGATATTGACCTCTCTGTCTACGGAGGAATTTGTAAATATTGCCTGGGATAGTGCCGGAGTGACAACGGGGCCCGTCACAGTGCCCCTGGTTTTGGCCATGGGACTGGGCTTTGGTAGTGCCATGGGCTCTGTCGAAGGCTTTGGTATTTTATCTATGGCCTCTATCTGCCCCATAATTGCGGTGTTATCTACAGGATTATGGGTACAGTGGAAGATTAATCGCAGACACCATGCAGAGGATCTTGAGGACAATAATAATGTGGAGGTAGCAGTCACATGAGCAAAAGAGAAGTCACGGTATTAACGGATGTCTCACTAATCACATGTATTGTTCAAAGGGGAATTGCCGATACCATCGTCAAAGCGGCACAGGAGGCAGGTGCGCAAGGTGCAACTGTCCATTATGCACGAGGGGAAGGTGTCAGGGAACGGCTGGGTATCCTCGCGCTGGCTATTGAAGTTGATAAGGAAGTGATCAACGTCGTGGTGGCAAAGGATCAAGCAGATAGAATTCTTGAAAGGATGTACATCGCTGGAAATCTTGATACCCCGGGAATGGGATTTATCTATTTAACTCCTTTGGACAAAGCGGCAACATACATACCCAGAGAAATTGCCGAGAAACTAGAAAAAGAAGAAGCTGGTGCCAAATCTGCTGCAGTGAGCAATCAGTAATGTTTATCAACAATCAAAAATTGATTACTTGTATATTGCCCAAAGGTATCTGTTTTGATGTTGTTAAATCCCTCAAGGGAGAAAAGGGTATTGTCACGGCCAATATTAATACAGCAAGAGGATTGGGGAAATTAACACCGCTGGCATATAGAGGTGTTGGTGAGCAAACAGAAAAAGAGATTTTAACCGTAACAGTTTCCAGTGAAGATGCGGATGAGATTTTTGGATTTATCCATGATGAGGTCGGGATAAACAAGCCCCATGGCGGACTGATTTATATGTCTAATCTTGATTGTGTATCTGCTTATTCTTTGCCAGAAGATCTCCCTGAAGAAGAATAGCCTTACTTTATTTTGTCCAAATACTGCTTCCAGTTAAATGATGGGTCTGCAATTGCCAGAAACTCTGGATTCAGCAGGGAGTCTTTAGTGTTGTAACGAATTGGTTTGAAATCCATATCGACAACACAGCCACCGGCCTCTTCAACAATACATTGTGCCGCAGCGGTATCCCATTCTGAAGTTAATCCGAACCTTGGGTAGATATCTGCCTTGCCCTCTGCGACCAGGCAAAATTTCAAGGAACTACCAATAGCAATAATTTCAGCGCCATCCAACTGATCGATAAGGGCCTGCTGTTGTTCACTCCCGTGTGAACGACTGCCAGCGATGGTTAATTTATTGAGCTCGGATTTTTTTATCTTTATCGATTCTGTGATTCCATCAGCATTCGTTTTAAAAGCGCCGAGTGATGTTGCGGCGTAATAGCAAACACCTGTGACAGGAACAGTGATCACCCCCAGGCTTGGTTGCCCATTTTCAATCAGGGCGATGTTGACTGTGAACTCACCATTACGCTTGATAAATTCACGCGTGCCATCTAATGGATCAACCAGCCAGTAACGCGACCATTGACTGCGCACGGCGTAAGGCAGTTCCGAAGACTCTTCTGACAGCACCGGTACATCAGGTGTTAAATTTTCGAGGGCCGTACAGATGGTATTATGTGCAGCCAGATCAGCAGCGGTTAAGGGAGAACGATCTTTCTTACTCTCAACAGAAAAATCAGTATCATAAATTTCAAGAATGCAATTCGCAGCATTGCTGGCAATCTGACAAATTTCTTCAATTAGCTCTTGGTTTATTTCCATTTTAGTTTTACGGGTATTATGTGAGACATTAGTTGCTTATGATAATAGAGAATACCAACAGGGCATAACAAATGATTAACTGGAATGAGATTGATACGGTGATGCTGGATATGGATGGCACCTTGCTCGATCTCCATTTTGATAACTATTTCTGGCAAGAATACCTGCCCGAATGTTGGGGAAAACCAAAAGGCATGGATATTGATACTGCGAAAGCAGCATTGATCCCAAGATTTAAAGCCATGGAAGGTACATTGGCGTGGTACTGCCTGGATTACTGGTCTGATGAGCTAGAGCTGGATGTTTTTAGACTTAAACAGGACGTTGAGCATTTAATAAAAACGAGACCTTTTACAGAGGAGTTACTGTGTAAGTTGAAAGAAATGGGCAAGGAAATTGTACTGGTCACCAATGCCCATGAAAGAATTCTTGAGGTAAAACTTGAAAAAACAGGACTTAAAAAACATTTTGATCATATTATTTCAGCCCATGCATTGGGCAGTCCAAAAGAGCACAGGGAATTCTGGGAATTACTCTCCGATACTGTTCAATTCAGCCAGGAGAAGTCTTTGTTTATTGATGACAACCTGACGGTATTGCGGGTTGCGCAAGAATATGGGATCCGTCATTTGCTGAGCATTGCCAAACCAGACAGCCATTTGCCAATACGAACATCAGCGGAATTTTTTGCTGTCGATGATTTCAGAGAATTATTTTCTGCCTAGAAGATTAATATTTATAAGCCAGCGCAAAATCAAATACACGATGACCTTTATTTAACCCCCGATTTTCAAATTTTGTCATTGGCCGCCATCGTGGACGGGGTGCATACTGATTTTCCCCGGCGAGATTTATGATCCCTGATTCACACGCGATTAATTCAATGATTTGTTCTGCATAATTTTCCCAGTCGGTTGCGATAAAAAGACGACCGTGTTTTTTTAAAATGGGTTTAATCAAAGACAGGAGTGATGAATTTATCAGGCGTCTTTTATGGTGTTTTTTCTTGGGCCATGGATCGGGGAAAAATATATAAACGCAATCAATGCTATTTTCAGGTAACTGGAATTTTAAAATTTCAACGATGTCATGAGAGATGAGGCGAATATTCGATAGTTGCTTTTCTTCAATTTGTCGCATGAGGCTACCGATGCCAGGACGGTGCACCTCAATAGCCAGATAGTCATTCTCTTTATGGTTTTCTGCCATCTGGCCGGTGGCATCCCCCATACCAGTTCCGATTTCCAGTATTCTGGGTGCATGTCGTGCAAATATTTTATGCATATCTAAAGGCACCTTACTAAATTCAATACCGTGTACTGGCCATGATGTTTCAAGCGCATCTTTTTGTGCTGCTGTCATACGCCCGTCGCGCAATACAAAACTACGTATTGGTGGATGCTGTTTTGTATCTGCTGTCATTACAACGTAGCTTTACTGCTGAGGGTATTATTCTGAGTTAGAAAAATGTGCCATCAATGGGAGATGATGCGCTGGCATAGGCGCGGCGCGGCATACGACCTGCAAGGAATGCTTCACGACCGGACTCAATACCTTTTTTCATTGCGCTGGCCATCAACACAGGGTTGTTGGCTTCGGCAACAGCTGTGTTCATTAAAACACCATCGCAACCTAGTTCCATGGCAATTGCAGCATCTGAAGCCGTGCCAACGCCAGCGTCTACAATAATGGGAACAGATGCATTTTCTACGATTGTTCTTATATTGTACGGGTTTCTAATGCCAAGGCCTGAGCCGATAGGTGCAGCCAGTGGCATGACGGCAACACAGCCCATTTCCTCAAAGCGTCTAGCCATAACAGGGTCGTCATTGGTATAAACCATGACATCAAAATCTTCTTTGATTAGAGCTTCTGCGGCAATGATTGTTGCTGGCACATCAGGGAAAAGAGTTTTTTCATCGCCGAGCACTTCAAGCTTGACCAGTTTATGGCCATCAAGTAATTCGCGCGCCAGCAGACAGGTTCTTATGGCGGAGTCTGCGTCGTAGCACCCGGCCGTATTTGGCAGGATGGTGTATTTATCCGGGCAGATGACATCCAGTAAATTTGGTTCATCGGTGTTTTGACCAATGTTGGTTCTACGGATAGCAACAGTAATGATTTGTGATCCACTTGCCTCGATGGCAAGCCGGGTTTCATCCATATCCTTATATTTACCGGTACCCAGGAGTAATCTTGATGTGTATGTTTGCCCGGCGATGACGACCGGATCTTCAAGATTGTTTTTAGCTGCCATTAACCACCACCGATAGCTTCAACGATTTCAACATTGTCACCTGACTCAATTTCATAAGTGGAAAATAAACTGCGGGGAATAATTTGTTGATTGACCTCTACAGCAAGGCGACCCGAAATTTCCAGTCTGGAGAGTAACTGAACAATATTCACTTGATTATCAACTACAAGTGATTCGCCGTTGAGGGTGATTTGCATGGACACTGGTTGATTGATGAAACGCTTACACTGAAAAATTCAAATATCTATGACCATGCCTTCCTTAGCAATGTGACAGATAAGTGAAGCGCCTTTTTCTTTGATAATTTCATTAGAATGTTTGAGTATTGCTTCCATAGCATCATCATTATAGTTTGGATCATGGTGAAAAAGGTAAAGCTCTTTCACATTGGCTCCTATCGCCGTTTTAATGGTATCGATATAGCAAGAGTGGCCCCATCCGCGTTTTTTATCATAATCTTCAGGTGTATATTGAGCATCGTGGATAAGGATGTCAGCGTTTTTAAAAAAATTTAATTCCGATTGATGTTCTTCATGAATCATTTCATTAAAGAGCTCAAGCTCTTCTTTGTTGAGTTCATCAGAGCGGTGTTGAATAGCTTTTTCAATAAACATACACTCATTATCTGATGCATAAATAACTGTTTTACCACTAACTTCAATCTTGTATCCATAAGTAATGCCTGGATGATGTACGTTGGAGAAGTCAATTTTCATAGGACCATATTCAAAGCTATCAACTTTCAGATCGAGATAATTTATTTCAGCCAGCCAGGTTTCTGTGCCAACTGGAAAATAAGGAGCCTGCATCTGTGAAGAAATATTTTGCTCCATTACTCTAGGGTCCTCACCAGGACCAAAAAAATTGATCTTCCAGTCAGGCACGAAGGCAGGGACAAAGAAAGGCAGGCCACAGACATGGTCCCAGTGATAGTGTGTCAGAATGACCATTATTTCCCGGATTTTATCCTGTTGCATTAATTCGTTCCCAAGCGGGATTATGCCTGTTCCAGCATCACAGATGAGCAGGTGATCGCCAGATCTGATCTCCACACACGAAGTATTTCCACCGACACCAAGGTGGGTAGAAAAAGGTGCTGCGTAAGACCCACGCACACCCCAGAATCGGAGTTGTGTTTTACTCATTTGATTATTATTATTTGCTTATTTATCCTGGTTTTTCGAGCTTGCCTGGGTGTATTTTACTACAACATCAGTAATTGTCTGCATCGGCATGGGTTTGGCGATGAATTCCAGGACTCCAAGCTCGTTCGCGAGGATTCGATCTTGAGCATAATCCTTTGAACTGACAATGATTACTTGTGTTTGCCGATTATTGGGCAACTGCCGAACTTCGTTTAACAAGGATAAGCCATCCTTGATAGGCATTATGATATTAAGAATAAGCAGGTCCGGAGTGTTTGATTGAAGATACGACCACGCTTCCTTTGCGGAAGCAAACACAGTTAAATCAATATCCAGATTTTCCGTGCTTCTTTCGAGTAATTTTTTCATTGATGGACTATTGTCCACAGCAACGACAATTGGCTTTGTATTCCCCATGAATCTAGCCTTATCTCCCAGCCAGCCTACTTTCCGAATCCACTTTGGGCCGTGGCTAATAATAAATGTTCAACCGTCTGATTATATTATTAAAATCAAAGAATTTCCTACTTTTAAATGCAGGCTTTATTTGATATCTACGGCGAATATTACACGAAAATATGATAGAGAGCACACTGCGGAAGGTGGGTTTTTCTGATACCTTGAATGTAGATTGATTCTAGTTTCTCAATGCGGGTGTAGTTCAATGGTAGAACATCAGCTTCCCAAGCTGAATACGTGGGTTCGATTCCCATCACCCGCTCCAATTCCAGTGTGTGATGTTGTCGTTATTTTACCTATTTAAGTTTTAGTAACAGATAATTAAGATTATTTTCGGTCAGCTGTTGGCGCACCATTGAGAGTTTATCTGATTCAGCATAGGGTCCGACCCTTACCCGGTGTCGTATATCTTTGCCATTGATCACGACACGTTGTATATCAGCCGTGATGCCCATGAGTGCAAGTTTTGCCTTTATTTCGTCAGCTGCATTATATTGTTTGAAGGACCCAATTTGCAGGATATAGATCCCGGATTTTTCATCGCTTGGTTTATATTGTTCATTAATATCCTCATCTTCTTCAGCTTCCCATTCGGAAACATTGACTTCCATATTGGGGAGAATTTCATAGAAATCAAACGAGGGTGGCGGGTTGTCATTTGACAGGTCTAATTCTGGTTCAGGACTCTCTATGGTAACTTCAGGTGGCATTATTCCTGTTTGTTGTGCGAGATCATGTTCATAGAAATAAACAACAACCGCGACACAGAGACCGACTGCCAGGCCAGAAAAAAAAGATTTTAGCTGGTTGTTATTGCCAGACCTGGTTTTTTTCTTTGATGTGATGTTTTTATAATCTTTAGGCATGTCTACATTTGTTCCGGTGCCGATACACCTAGGATCCCAAGTCCATTGCAAATAACCTGTTTGCTGGCACTAATCAGGTTAAGACGTGCATTTCTCAGATCGTCAGGTTCGACGATAAACTGACATGAGTTGTAATAGCTATGAAACTCGTTTGCGAGATCTCTCAGGTAATAAGTGATTTGATGGGGCTCATATTCTGTCGCGGCAGAATGTATGACCTCCGGATAACGGGATAGCGTTGTGATTAATTTCTCTTCGGCTGGCTCGGTCAGGATGTGTAGATTGTTATTTCCGATCTCTGTGTTATAGGTAAATCCCTTCTCCTTTACTTGTTTCAGTACGCTACAGATCCTGGCGTGTGCGTACTGGATATAGTAGACAGGATTTTCATTGGATTTTGATTTTGCCAGTTCCAGATCAAAATCAAGATGTTGTTCGCTCTTACGTGAAATGTAGAAGAAACGCGTGGCATCCTTCCCCACTTCATTAAGTAATTCTTTTAATGTAACGAACTGCCCTGAGCGGGTAGACATCGGTAATTTTTCAGTGCCTCGGTATAGTGTTGCAAACTGGACCAGTAATATTTCCAGCGCATCAGGGTTTTCATCAAGCGCAGAAAGCGCTGCCTTTACCCTGGCAATATAGCCATGATGATCTGCTCCCCAGATATTAATGGCTTTGTCATAGCTTCGTGAGAATTTTTCCACATGGTAAGCAATGTCCGATGCAAAATAAGTTGCTTGTCCATTATCACGGATGATGACTCGATCTTTTTCATCCCCAAACGCTGTTGAGCGAAACCAGAGTGCGCCCTCTTCTTCATAAACAAAAGTACTGTCCTTGAGTTTGGCTATGCATTCCTGAATTTGATCGTCGTCTTCCAGTGAATGTTCAAAAAACCAACGGTCGAAGACCACACCAAGGTCAGCCAGGTCAGCACGTATCTCATCAAGTATTTCATTCAAGCCCAAATCCAGGATGGCCTGATGATTTTCACTACCAAGTGTCGTTTTGGTAAAGGCGATTAATTGATCTATATTTATTTCTGGATCGTCCTTTGTTTCAGGAAAATCTATGTCAGAACTGAGAGACTGTTTTTTGTCTCTTAACAGTTTGTCTGCGATGTTTCGAATGTAATCTCCCTGATAGGCATTTTCAGGGAAATCAATCTTGATTGCACATAGTTCAAGATAGCGAAGCCAGATACTGACGGTCAAAATATCCATCTGTCGTCCAGCATCATTGACGTAATATTCTCTGTCTACTTTATAACCAATGGCCTCAAGTAAATCGGAAACCACAGCACCATAAACGGCGCCACGTCCGTGACCTACATGCAGGGGACCTGTGGGGTTAGCTGAAACGAATTCAATCAATATCGATTTTCCAGTTCCAAACTCTGAACGACCATAGGCTTCAGCTGTTTGCAGGATCCTGGTAATAACATTCAGACGAGATTGTTTGGTGAGGTAAAAATTAATGAAACCTGGCCCAGCAATTTCGACGCGTTCAATAGTTTCGGATTCAGGTATATTTTCAAGTAGTGCAGCAGCCAATTTTCTGGGATTTGTCTTTGCCTGCCTGGCAAGTACCATGGCGATGTTGCAGGCAAAATCACCATGGGACTTGTCACGGGTTCGTTCTATCTGAATATCATCAATGGCAGTGAATGAAACATCCATCTTCTTCTGAACGATTGAAATAGCCTCCATGAGGAGTTGCTGTAATTCTTGTTTCAAACGTTCACTCCTGATGTTTAGACCTGTGGAAAATCGCGCATTGTAACGTGAGGGCCTGGACAGTAGAAGATGTTTTATTGTTTATCAGGTGGATTTCTAATTTGTCTATTTGACAACCGTCAGGCCGAGATTGTGCCAGTTTTGCATGCCGCCCCGGTACCATTTTAACTTGTGTGCCGGGTAGCCAAATCTCAGTAGTGTTTTTATATTGGATGGCGATTGTCCACACCACATGCCATTACAAAAAAGAACCAGTGTCTTTGCATTGGAGAAATCCCACAGACCCTCTAATGACTGTGCACCAAACTTTTTTTCCAGAATATCGGCAATCGTGAAAGAATCCGCACCCGCACCCGGTTTTAGTTCAGTCCAGGGAATGTTAATACTGCCAGGGATGGTGCCATGCTTTATCCAGTCAGGTGTGCGTGAATCGATGACAAGGATGGTTTGGTCACCCTGGCTAGAGCGTTTCAGGTAATCCAGCATTTCCAGTTCGCCAATTGTTTCTACACCATCTGCGAGTTTAGATGGCTGAATACAAAATGGCGGACATTTTCGTGAAGTTTTGGCATAGGCCGAATCAACGGTATTCTTTGTATTCTGATTGCGCATAATGGTGACTTTCTGGCCATTGTGGATAACCTCAACGGACTCGATCTCTCTGGTGATTGCTGTCTCATGGGCGATGCTTTGCAGAGGCAGAAAAGTCCCCGCTAGGAATACAAGTAATATAGAGTAAAGCTTGCTGTACATATCAATGTTCCCCTTGTCTGGAGTCTTTTTTATCTGATTCTTATCTGCTTTGATGCAATGCTCTAATACGAGTTCAACCTGTGGCTACATTACATTGGATGTCCGTTTAATCAATATTCCAGGATTAATATTCCCAGGTAATATTACGGGATCAAATCATCTCCTGTGGATCGACATCCACAGACCATCGCACTTTACGTGCCTGGGGAAGTTTATCAAGGCCCTCTATCCAGGGGCCTAGAAATCTATTCATGGTTTGTCTGCTTTTTGCCTGAATAATGAGCTGAAATCGATAACGTCCTGCTCGTTTTTCCATGGGGGCTGAAACTGGACCATAAATCTCCAGTTTCCCTTGAGTCAGGGTTTGTAATCTTGTCCTGGCAATATGCAGGAATTGAATAGCGACTTGTTGCTGGTTTGATTCTGCACGTATCAATGCCTGAAAGGAAAATGGCGGCAGTTGTGTCTGTTGTCGTTCTTCAAGCAGTAATTGTGTGAACTGTGCATAATCATGCATGGATAGTTTATTGAGCAAAGGGTGTTCAGGATAATGGGTCTGGACAATTACAGTTCCCGGGGAATCTCCGCGACCTGCACGACCACTGACCTGCATCAATATCTGTGCCATACGTTCACTCGCCCGGTAATCGACACTAAAAAGACCCCTGTCAGCATCAATAATCCCAACCAGCGTGACATCAGGAAAATGATGCCCCTTGGCCAACATTTGTGTACCAACAAGAATGTCTGCATCACCCGCATGGATATCGTCCAGCATTTTTTTCATGGCGTCTTTGCGTCGCGTGCTATCCCGGTCGATTCTTAAAATTTTCGCTGCGGGCAATAGTTCTGCCAGTGTTTCTTCCAGCCGTTCTGTGCCATGACCAACTTCGATAAGTTGATGTCCGGAACAATCAGGACAGGTACTTGGCAAGCGTTCACTGTGTTGACAATGATGGCAGTGCAATCGATTTTTGCGTTTATGAAATGTCATATAAACATTACAACGGGGACACTGCGAGATAAAACCGCAGTCGTGACACATGATGACCGGGGCGTAGCCACGACGATTAAGAAATAATAAAGTTTGCTGTCCGTTATGTAGACGCTGTTCGATATTTTTCAGCAAATACTGGGATATTGCCCCGTGCATCTTTTCGTTTTTGAGATCATGGATCTGGATATCAGGCAGTATTGCGTTGCTAACCCGCTTGGTTAACAGAAGTTCATAATAGCGTCCATCTCTGGCGTTTTTCATTGACTCCATAGAAGGTGTTGCAGAGCCGAGTACTACTGGAATTCTTTCTTTTTGTCCGCGTATTAGCGCAAGATCTCTTGCCGAGTAACGTAAGCCGTCTTGCTGTTTGTAGGAAAGGTCATGTTCTTCATCAATAATAATCATTCCTAATTTTGGCATTGGTGTCCATATGGCAGAGCGTGTGCCGAGGACAACAGACACTGTTCCATCGCGTGCTTTTAGCCAGGCAATTAATCGCTCAGTTTCGGATAAGCCAGAGTGTAGCGCAACGATATTGTCTCCAAACCTGTCTTTGATGCGTTCAATGAATTGAGAGGTGAGTCCGATTTCAGGGATCAAAACAAGTACCTGTTTGTCTGACTCCAATATATGTCGAATAAGCTGCAGGTAAACTTCAGTTTTACCACTACCAGTAATGCCATTAAGAAGAAAGGCATGGTATGCAGTCGAGGCAGTAATTATTTTGTCTATTGCACTTTGTTGTTCTTTATTTGGCTTCAGGGTCCATGCCTTGTCATTTTGGGAAGGAACCGTTTCATCAGATTTTTTTGCTGTTGCAGTTGTTTTTTCAATCAGGTTCTTTACTGATAGTCCGTTCAGTGGGGTTCGTGCATTTTCAAATTCATTCTGTATACGTGTTTGTGATACGCCATCCTGATGTTGTTTTATGAAGTGGAAGATCGCCAGTTGTTTTTTTGCACGTGAAAGTTCATCCGGATTTTGTTTTCCTTCATATGTTTTTCCATGAGCAGTCAGGCGCCAGATGATTTCCTGTTTAATTTTTGCGGCCTTGCCTTTGCGCAGTAAAGAGGGAATAGAGGTAAATACTGCATCACCAATGGGGTGGTGGTAATAATGGCTGGCCCATTCAACCAGCTTAAGATGTTTTGCCGGGAATAATGGTGTTTCATCTAACAGTGCCAGGGGTTTTTTCAGTTTATGTTTTGGAACCTGGGTTGTGTCTGCCAGGGAAATGATGATGCCGGTTCGCACACCGCTATTGCCAAAAGGGACTTGTAGTCTTTGCCCGGGGGCAAAGTGCTTTAGGCCATAATTATCAGGGGGAAGATAGTCAAACAGGCTACGCAGGGTGGAATTAAGTGCAACACGAAGGATAAGCATAGTTATCGATCATCACTCATGTACAGCGGAAAGTGTAGCAATAGCTTATCTACTTTCCTGTATCAATGACTGTAGCTTTTTGATATTAGCACGCTTCATCGGCTTTTCATCAATGGGGCAAACAGGCATTTGTTTAAACTGTTTTTCAGGAAAAATAATCAGGACAACGGACATGTGTCCAGCCAGGAAACAATAGGCAGGAAATATTATCGTGTTTTTGTCTGTCGTTCGTATTCTTCGCTCACTATTTTTGTAGGGAATGCTATTTTCCATTAACCGGGCACTGATGGCCTCAGGATTATCCGAGAAAAGATGAACAATAATTTCGGATTGTTTGCCTGCTGTCCCTGCGAGGACAGGACCTGCCAGGCGGGGGTCAAATTTTTCGAACAAGTTCATAACATCAATTGCTGTTGTTCTCAGTTTGAATAATTCTTCAGGCTGGAATGAATTTTGAAACAGGTTTTGATAAGAGATCACAGCGCGTTCAATTTCGATGTTCGTTGGCAGATCTTTCTGCTTAAAACCGAGCTGATCAGCGGCCTTACGTTTTGCGGCATGGTAGGTGATCAAACCATCTTCGGCGATATATTGTGCGGCCAACTCGGCTATGGCCTGCCTTGTCCTGAGGATAGTTTTTTGCATGACGCTATTTCTAGTCTGAGAGCAGCTTCCAATTTTAAAACAGGTCGATAATTCCCGAATCTGCCGGATTCGTTGAATTGCTGTCAAATACTGGAGTCTGGGTTTCATCATTCAAGGCCGTTGGTGCATGTTCTGTGCGGAAGACTTCGAACATGGCGTCGGGGTCATTTGGTTGTGCTAATTTTCCTGTGATCTTATTGATACGGGCATATACGAGTCCTTGTGGCTCAGGCAGGATGTGTTCGGGTATACCTTCCAATACGGTCTTCATATACTCAAGCCAGATAGGTAACGCTGCACGCGCACCAGTCTCCCTGCTGCCCAGTGGCTGGAATTTGTCAAAGCCTGTCCATGCGACAGCAACAATATCCGCATTATATCCAAAGAACCAGGCATCTCTTTGATCATTGGTTGTGCCTGTTTTACCTGACATATCCTTACGGTTGAGTACTAAAGCTCTACGGCCGGTACCATGCTTGATTACGTCTCGGGTGATTGAATTCATAATCCATATATTGCGCTCATCAACTACGCGTTTTGCATAGGTTGATTTTTTACTGGGGTGAACTGGATACTCACCAGATTGAAGTTCTTCATCTAGTGAATCGTTGCCTGATAAATTATCGACAGGATCGTCTTCCTGATCGACACATACTCGACACACAGATACGGGCTCGGCTTGATAGAGAATTTCACCTTCACCAGTTGCTATGGTTTCTATAATGTAGGGCTCAACTTTATAACCACCATTGGCGAAGACACAATAAGCACTTGCCATCTGCCAGGGAGATAAGGTTGCGCTGCCGAGTGAGAGAGATAAATTTTTGGGTAAGTCGTCGATATTGAAACCGAATTTTTTGATGTGTTCCAGGGCAAAAGGAACGCCGAGAGCATGTAGTAATCTGATCGACACCAGATTGCGAGAATGTGTAAGCGCTTCGCGCAGTCGTGTTGGGCCATAACTTTTGTGACTGTAATTTTCTGGTCGCCAGATATCTTCAACACCGGGATCTTCAAATACCACCGGCGCATCATTGATAAGAGTGGCGGCGGTATTTCCCGCAGCCAGTCCGGCAGAATATATAAAAGGTTTAAATCCTGAGCCCGGTTGTCTGAAGGCCTGAGTGACACGATTAAATTTACTGCGTTGGTAATCAAACCCTCCAACCAGAGCCAAAGTTGAGCCATCATTTGGATCCATTGAGACGAAGCCACCTTCTACCTCGGGTATCTGGGCAAGTTTCCAGTTACCTTCACTATCTTCACTGAGCCTGATGATATCGCCTGTTTTCAGAAATTCAGATGCAGACTTTGGTTTTGCGCCTCTTCGATTTTCACTCCGGTAAGCACGCGCCCATGATAGTCCGGACCATTCAACATCAATCAAACCGATACCTGATAAGTAGCTAGTGATGGATTTTTCATTGACCTGCACGACCAGGGCTGGATAAAGGCTGCCGATTGAAGGAAAGCTTTCGAGCAATCGTTGCCATTCTGTTTCGCCATCCTCTGTCTTTAAATCATAATGATGCTCGGGGCCACGGTAACCGTGGCGCTCATCATATTCAGATAAGGCTTTTCTCAATGCATGGTTAGCTGAGATCTGGTTTTTATCCCTGATAGTCGTTGTTACCACCAGGCCGCTTATATAAGCACTGTTTCCATATTGCTCTATCAGTTGTTTCCTTACCATTTCGGCGACATAGGGTGCCTCCACTTCTACGAAAGGATTATGCAAGCTCGCAGTGATGGGTGAAGTGTGTGCCGTTTGATAATCTTCTTCTGAAAGAAAATTTTCTTCGAGCATACGCTGCAAAACATAATTGCGTCTGATTTTTGCGCGAGCAGGGTTGCTTATCGGGTTTGTTGATGAGGGTGCTTTTGGCAGGGATGCAAGCATGGCCACCTGCGCCAGGGTAAGCTCGTCTATATCGACGCCATAATATGCTTGTGAGGCAGCGGCAATACCATAGGAACGATGTCCGAGATAAATTTTATTCAAATAGAGTTCCAGTATCTTGTCTTTCGATAACTCTCGCTCGATCTTCAGCGCCAGAAAGATTTCATTTAATTTTCTAAGGTAGGTTTTTTCACGACTAAGAAAAAAATTCCTGGCAACCTGCATGGTGATGGTACTTCCACCCTGTGCCTTATCACCGGTTTTAATCAGATGTACGACTGCGCGCACGATGCCTTGCCAGTCAACGCCTGGGTGTTGATAGAAGCGATCATCTTCTGCAGCAAGAAAGGCCTGTATGATTGGGATAGGCACCTCATCGATTGAGATTGGCCGCCGTCTTTTTTCGCCAAACTCTGCGATCAGTGAGTCACTTTGGCTATAAATCCGCAATGGAACCTGTAGTTTTACATCCTGTAATTTGCCTATATCAGGCAGTTGAGGCAGCAAATACCAGGATAATCCGACAATAAATATTAGTCCAAGTACGAAAGAAAAGAGGATGAAATTGAAGGCAAATCGCAACATGTTGTGTAGTCTAACTCAGAATTATCCTATATATATGGCTTTTTCAGCTCAAAAAATTATTAATGTAATACTTTAATTAACGTAAAAAACTATTTGTTTTTTAAGTTATCGTTGGCTATAGTTGGCGACAGTACTTAATGTTATTTATGTGTAAGGCATATAACTCTGTGACACTAAAAGGAAAAAGTTGTGTTCTTTAAGAAAAAGTCTAAACCACTATTGGGTATCGATATTACTGCGACTGCAATCAAATTACTCGAACTGAGTAAGAGCGGCGGCGGCAAATACCGTATTGAAAGTTACTCTGTTGAGCCACTTCCTGCAAATTCTGTTGTAGAAAAAAATATTGCTGATACAGATGCTGTCGGAGAGGCAATCGGTAAAGCTGTAAAAAAATCTGGTTCGCGTATCAAAGATGGTGCAGCAGCAGTTTCTGGTTCTGCAGTAATTACCAAAGTAATTACCATGCCTGCAGATATATCTGAAGATGATATGGAAAGCCAAATACAACTGGAAGCTGATCAATATATTCCGTTTCCGCTTGAAGAAGTCAGTATGGATTTTGAAATTATGGGTCCAACAGAAGGGAATGAGGCTCAAGTGGATGTGCTGCTTGCAGCATCAAGAAGTGAGAATGTCGATTTGAGAATCGCTGCACTGGAGGTGGGCGGTCTGGAGGCAAAGGTTGTCGATGTTGAAGCCTTTGCTTTGGAAAATACCGTTGCCATGATGGCAGAGGATCTGTTTGGCGGTGGCGAAGGCCGAGTAATTGCGGTGGCCGATGTAGGCTCTGCGGTGACCACGTTTAGTGTATTGGAAAACCTGAAAATCATTTATTCCAGAGAGCAGGCCTTTGGTGGTGCCCAGTTAACCGAAGATATTCAGCGCCGATATGGGCTTTCTTTCGAAGAAGCAGGCTTGGCAAAAAAACAAGGTGGTTTACCAGACAACTATGAACCGGAAGTATTAGAGCCATTTAAGGAATCTATGGCTCAGCAAATCAGCCGTGCACAACAATTCTTTTTTTCATCCAGCTCAACTGCGCAAATTGATCACCTGATACTCGCGGGTGGCTGTGCATCTATCGCCGGTATAGCAGAAATTGTTGAGGCAGCAGTAGGTGTTCCAACAATTATTGCAAATCCATTTGCAAATATGTCTTTGTCATCAAGGGTACCTGCACAGGCGTTGAGTAATGATGCCCCATCTTTAATGGTGTCCTGTGGATTAGCACTGAGGAGTTTTGACTAATGGCCAAAATTAATCTGCTGCCATGGAGAGAAGAGCTACGCAAGGAGCTTCAGCAACAATTTTATGCGATGGTGGGAATGTTCGTCGTTTTAACGCTTTGTGTCTGGGGCGCAGTTCATTTTTTCAATACTCAGCGAATCGATTATCAGCTATCACGAAATACTACTCTTGATACTGAAATTGTTAAGCTAGATAAGAAAATTGAAGAGATACAACGTCTCGAAAAAGAAAAACAAAGATTAAAAGCACGAATTGAAGCCATTGAGCAATTACAGGGTAACCGTCCATTGATTGTTCGCCTTTTTGATGAACTGGTTACCAGTTTACCCGAAGGCGTCAGCCTCAAATCTGTAACTCAAAAGGGTAAAACAGTCACGATTAATGGTGTTGCCCAGTCAAATGCCAGGGTTTCATCGTTTATGAGAAAACTGGAAGCCTCTAATTGGTTAGCGGATCCGCAGCTTGATGTGATTGAGGCAAAAGATACCCAGGGGCAGCGAGTGAGTAATTTCACCATGCGTTTTAACCAGGTTGTAGCTAAAGCGGCTGGTGAAGAGGAGGATGACACATGACCTTAGATGAACTCAATAGTCTTGACCCGCAGAATATTGGTGCCTGGCCGCTACCTATAAGAGCCGTTATTATTGTTTTGGTTTGTGCTGGTATCGCATACGGTGTCTGGCTTAAAGATGTGCAGCTACAACTACAGGAACTCGAGAAGGTAGAAAATGAAGAGGTTGAGTTAAGGCAAACCCTTGATACCAAGCAAAGAAAAGCAGCCAACCTGGAAGCACTGAAAGAACAACTGGCTGAAATGAAACAATCGTTTGGTGACATGATTAGACAGTTGCCGGATAAAACGGAAGTTGCAGGTCTTATTGTTGATATATCACAAACAGGGCTTGCTGCAGGGCTGGTCTTTGAGCTATTCAAGCCTGGCAAGGAAAAACCTGCTGAATTTTATTCAGAGTTGCCAATCTCCATTCGGGTTGTCGGTGAATACCATCAGTTCGGTGAATTTGTCAGTGGCATAGCAACATTACCCAGAATTGTGACAACTCATGATATCAATATCACAAAATCAGCGAAAGATAATAAAAAAGGTTCGCTGATCATGACAGCAACAGCCAAGACTTACCGAGCTTTGGACGAAGACGAGGAGGAATCATAATGGCTGTGTTTCGTATGAAGGTCATTTGGATAACAGGCCTGGTGTCTACCTTTCTGGTTTTGGGTAGCTGTGTTTCGACTGATACCAGCGATTTGGATAACTACATAGCAGAAATATTGGCGAGACCGGGAGGCAGAATTGAGCCTTTACCTGAGATTAAGCCCTATGAGGCATATGCCTATCAATCTGCAGAACAGGATGCACGTGATCCGTTTAGACTTTTTTACCAGGCTGATGAAGTATCGCTGGCAGAAGAAAGTGAAAGTGGTGGTTTAACAAAAGAAATGGAAGACGAGTTAAGGAACCGGAACAAGGAAGAGCTAGAGCAATACGAACTGGACAGTCTGCGTATGGTTGGCACGATGGATAATGGAGAAACCAATTGGGGAATTATTCAGGATCCTGATGGTGCTGTACATAGGATCCGCGTTGGAAATTATATGGGACGTAATACAGGAAAAGTGCTGAATGTTTTTGAAGACAGGATAGAGGTCAGGGAGATCGTCAGGAATAGTCAGGGACGCTGGGAAGAACGTCAGGCAGCAATTGCGCTGGTTGAAATAGAATGATTAGAATCTGGGGTGGCATGATGATGACTGCGAATAATATTAACAGTAATACTAGGGGTGGACAGGTGATGATAAATCGACTCGGTCATATCGTAACTATTTTCGGTTTAATGTGTGTTTTTGCTCTAACACAAGCAGCGACACTGGACGATATCAGTTATTCAGTCTTGCCAGGTGAAAGAGTTCAATTACAAATTGAGCTATCGGAACCCTTACAGGATGAACCGCTGAGTTTCACTATCGATAATCCTGCAAGGATCGCATTGGACTTTCCAAATACTACCCTTGGTGATGTCACCAAAAACCAGTCAATAGATGTTGGTGTGGCGCATAGTGTTTCTGCAGTAGAGGCAGCAGGCAGAACTAGAGTTGTGCTGAATCTTGTCAAATCCGTAGGATATGATATCGAAGTTCAGGGCAGCACAGTAACGGTAACGCTGGCTGGCGATGTATCGAGCAGCGTTGTAGCAAGCTCAGCTGGGACAACTGGTGCTTATACCAGCGATACAGGTTTCATGGTGGAAGGCATCGACTTTAGAAGGGGTGATGATGGTGAAGGTAGAGTTGTTATCACCTTGTCTGATCCTTCAATTAGTGTGGATATGAATCAGATAGGTGGCAATATTGTACTTGATTTTATAGGTGCCGGGCTTCCTGGTGAACTGGATAGAAAGCTCGATGTTATTGATTTTGCAACACCCGTTAAGGAGATTGATACAAAGGCAAGTAATAGTGGAACACGGATGCTGATATCAACAATTAGTGATGACTATGAATACCTGGCATATCAGTCAGACAATACGTTTGTTGTTGAAGTACGGACCCTGGACGAAGAAGAGCAGGAGGCCAGAAAAGAGCAGGTGGGCTTCACCGGAGAGCGTTTATCTCTGAACTTTCAGGATATCGAAGTACGCGCAGTGTTACAGTTGATTGCTGATTTTACAGGACTGAACATGGTCGCCAGTGACACTGTTGGCGGTAACGTGACCTTACGATTGAAGAATGTACCCTGGGATCAGGCCCTGGATATTATTCTGAAGGCAAAAGGTCTGGGCATGAGACAGATTGATAATGTCATCATGGTTGCGCCAAATGCAGAGATCGCAGCACGTGAAAAACTTGAGCTTGAAGCTAATAAACAGGTTGATGAACTTGCCCCAATGCGCACTGAATTCATGCAAATAAATTACGCCAAGGCTGATGAACTGGCTGCTTTGATCAGTGCCGATGAGAACAGTTTATTAACAGATCGCGGTACCGTGACGATTGACGCTCGAACCAATACCTTGATTGTTCAGGATGTCGCTAAAAGTCTGCAGAGTGTGAGAGAAATGATCGCCAAGCTGGATGTTCCGGTCAGGCAAGTGCTTATCGAATCAAGGATTGTCAATGCGGATGAGACTTTTGCCAAGGACATAGGTGTGCGTTTTGGTGCCGCTAAATCTCTTTTTGCAGTGAATGGTGGCATTAGGACAGTAGGTGGTGGTAAAGAAGGTATTACTACAGAATTTGCTACACCAACATCTTTTAACGTTGATGATGTAGAAAATCTCATTGTAGATTTACCCGTAACCGCAGCAGATGCTGGCGCAATAGGTCTTGCAGTCGGTAAAGTAGGATCATGGTTGTTGCAGTTAGAACTTTCTGCCTTACTTGCAGAAGGGCGAGGTGAAAATATTGCCAGTCCAAAAGTTATTACAACTAACCAGCGAGAAGCTATTATCGAGTCAGGTGTCGAGGATACCTTACACTGAAGCATCATCAAGTGGTGCGACAACAGTATCGTTCAAGAAAGCTGTATTGTCCTTGAGAGTAACACCGCAGATTACACCTGATAACAAGATATTGCTTGATTTACAGGTCAATCAGGATACCCAGGGGGCAGCTGTAGCCGGTGGTATTCCTACCATTAATACTCAGAATGTTGGAACACAGGTCATGGTAGATAATGGCGAAACGGTGGTACTGGGAGGTATATACGGAACGACATCTAACAAGAATACAGAAAGGATACCTTTCTTTGGAGATTTACCCTACCTGGGGTTTTTGTTTAAACGTACATCTGATGAGAGTACGAAAACTGAACTCCTTATCTTTGTTACACCAAAGATTCTGGGAGAAAATGTCAATATATAACGCCTAACAATTTTATATATTTCTTTGAAAAAGGATGTGGCACCTATGCCACATCCTTTTTTATTTTCTGCTCATGATTTATCCTTGGCATATTATTTTGCTTCTAATCTAAACATTACCAAAATCCGGTAATCAGCATAGGTAAACCGTTGTTTTGAAATCTAGCTCTAATATATTTCTGATTGGGCCAATGGGTACTGGCAAGTCGACTGTTGGAAGAAAACTGGCGAAGGAATCATCGCAGCAATTTTATGACTGTGATCGTGAGATTGAAAACCGCACCGGTGCATCAATTAATCTTATCTTCGAAATAGAAGGTGAAGAAGGTTTCCGCAAGAGAGAAACACGATTATTAGATGAGCTGACATCGATGTCCAATATAGTGTTGGCAACAGGCGGTGGTGCAGTACTGGATAAGGAAAACAGGACACGTCTTTCAGCAAGAGGGTTTGTGGTCTATCTTAAATCAGATATCAATCAATTATTAAAAAGAACCTCCAGAGACAGTAAAAGACCTTTGCTACAGAATACTGAACCAGAAGCTGTCCTCAGAGAATTACTTGAAACACGTGGACCATTATATGGAGAAGTTGCCGATATGGTTATAGATACAGCGGAGCTTTCTATCAATGATATAATTGCGAAGATAATGTCGGTTGAATAATAAAATAAATGAAAAAAATAATCGTAGAACTAGGCGAACGAAGTTATCCAATCTACGCAGGCAATGGCCTGCTTGGTAAAGAAATTTTATTCTCTGATAATATCAAGTCTAAACAAGTGATGGTTGTAAGCAATACAACGGTTGCACCTTTATACCTGGACAAAGTCATGCAGTCCTTGAAAAAGTTTGATGTTGCTTCAGTGATTCTTGCCGATGGTGAACAATATAAAACACTGGATTCAGTTAATGACATTATTACTGCATTGCTGGAAAAACGATTTAGTAGAAACAGCTGCCTGGTTGCGTTAGGCGGCGGTGTTGTCGGAGACATTACCGGTTTCGCTGCGGCCTGTTATCAACGTGGTATAGATTATATTCAAATACCCACGACTGTCCTGGCACAGGTAGATTCATCGGTAGGTGGTAAAACCGGTGTTAATCATGCCGCGGGCAAAAACATGATCGGTGCATTCCATCAACCTCAAGCCGTGATCGCTGATACCTCTGTATTAGACACACTTGGTGATAGAGAAGTCAGTGCAGGACTTGCCGAGGTCGTTAAGTATGGACTGATCAGAGATGCAAAATTTTTCGACTGGTTAGAACAGAATATAGATCGATTAGTAATTCGCGAAACAGAAGCGCTTGCACATGTTATTGAACAGTCCTGTAGAAACAAGGCAGAAGTTGTAGCAGAAGACGAAAAGGAGTCTGGCGTTCGTGCAATACTCAATCTGGGTCATACCTTTGGCCATGCCATTGAGACAGGTCTTGGTTATGGAACATGGTTACATGGAGAGGCCATTGCCCTGGGCATGCTGATGGCAGCAGATCTTTCCCATCGACTAGGCTGGATTACAGAAGAAGATACAGAACGTATAGAAAGCATATTGGTTAAATTAAATTTGCCTGTGACATTACCTGACAACTTAGTTCCGGAAAAGATGCGCGAGATAATGTCTGTCGATAAAAAAGCGAAAGATGGTGTGTTATTTTTGATCCTGTTAAAAGGCATTGGTGAAGCTGTGGTCACAGATGAATTTGATGAAGACTTATTAATGGAAACATTACGCCACTTTTCCTCAAATAGGGAGAGGTAAAATGAAGCTGGCATGCTATGCGGCCAGTGAAGAAAATTCTTTAGGGCGCGAGTTTCAGGAATCAGAGCCTTCCCATCGTAACCAGTTCCAGAGAGATCGCGATCGCGTCGTGCATTCCTCAGCATTTCGCAGACTGGAATATAAAACCCAGGTATTCGTCAATCATGTCGGGGATATGTTCCGTACACGTTTGACCCATTCCATTGAGGTCGCCCAGATTGGACGCACCATCAGCCGTGCATTACAACTCAATGAAGATTTAACAGAAGCCGTTTGTCTGGCACATGATCTTGGTCATACACCTTTTGGCCATGCCGGACAGGATGAACTCAATCTTTGTATGAAGGATTTCGGTGGCTTCGAACACAACCTGCAATCCCTGAGGGTCGTTGATGTACTTGAAGAGAAGTATGCGGAGTTTACCGGTTTGAACCTGATGTATGAAACCAGGGAAGGCATACTCAAGCATTGTTCTCGTAGCAAGGCCAAAGAGTTAGGCGCGATAGGGCAGCGGTTTCTGGATGGATTACAACCGGGTCTGGAAGCGCAGGTGGCAGACATTGCTGATCAGATCGCCTACAACAATCATGATGTTGATGATGGTTTGCGAGCAGGATTGATTACCTTTGAGCAGTTGGCAGAATGTGAATTGTTCTCCAATGAGCTGACGGTGGTCACCAAAAAGTGGCCAAGTTTATCTAATAAAAGAATGATCCATGAAGTGATACGCCGCATGATTAATACGCTGGTGAGTGATCTTATCGTCAATAGTCAGGTAAATATCAAATCGCTAAATCCATCAACGATCCATGATGTTCGGGCTGCGGGAAAACCTATGATAGGTTTGAGTGATGATGTTGCCGCAGAGAATCTGGAATTAAAACGTTTTCTCAATAAACATCTGTATAAACATCCAAAAGTAGAAAAGATGAGTGAAGAAGCAAAGCAGGTGATCCGACAACTGTTTGATGGGTTTATGTCGGTGCCAGCATTATTGCCAGAAGAGGTGCAGATAAATATCGGAGCGCACGAAGCTGAGCTGGGCGAACAGGGCCGGGCAAGGGTCATTGCTGACTATATTGCCGGGATGACAGACAGATTTGCATTTACTGAGTGCGAACGAATCAGCCAATGAAAAATATGCTCATAATCAACTAAAAATTCTTATATTACTATTAAAATCAACTAGTTAACTATTACAAACGCCCGTCGATAGCTCCCCTGAATCTACCATTTTTCCTATGTTGCACCGTGACAAAATACCGAATCAGCACTATAATTACCGGCCGCCTGAAGATTAGCCAGGCAGGTAGCAGCTGGCCAGGAAACCTGGTCTTCGTAGTAAAAATAATAATAATTACATGGGGCCGGGATCGCGATAAGCGTGTATTTAGGGCGCGGCCCATTAACACATAGGTCACTACTCATAAAATTGACGAAATACCGAATGCAAAAAAACAATCAATCAATACCCACACCTCCAACACAGGGCCTATACGATCCTGCTTATGAACATGATTCATGTGGTGTTGGTTTTGTCGTTGATATCAAGGGGCGCAAGTCCCACAAGATTGTCACCAACGCCATGACAATCCTCAAAAATCTGATCCATCGTGGTGCCTGTGGCTGCGAAGAAAATACCGGTGACGGTGTTGGCATAATAGTCCAGACGCCGCATAAATTTTTCCTTCGTGTATGTAAAGAACTCAATATCGAATTACCCGAATATGGCCACTACGGTGCAGGCATGATTTTTCTGCCAACTGATTCTAAACAGTCAAAGCAATGTCAAAAAATACTCGAGAAGATAGTGACAGAAGAAGGCCAGAAAGTCCTGGGCTGGAGGGATGTTCCTACAGATGATTCTGCACTTGGCCCAACAGCCCTGATGGGTGAACCGACATTTAAACAAATATTTATTGGACGTAGTGATGATATAAAAGATGAAGCAAGCTTCGAAAGAAAGCTTTATGTCATACGCAAGCTAGCTGAGCATGCCATATGGAACTCAGACTTAACTGAACAGGATAAATTTTATGTGCCTTCACTGTCCTACAGGACATGTCTGTATAAAGGTATGCTCACCGGATATCAGATCGAAGCCATGTTTCCGGATATTAATGAACCGGATTTCGAATCTGCATTGGCACTGGTGCATCAACGTTTCTCTACCAACACATTTCCTGAATGGAAACTGGCCCATCCTTTCAGATACATTGCACATAACGGCGAGATTAATACCTGCCGTGGTAACAGCAACTGGATGCGTGCGCGTGAATCACTGTGTGAATCAGAATTGTTTGGCGATGATCTGAAAAATTTATTTCCCATTGTCATTGAAGGCGGCAGTGATTCAGCAATCTTCGATAATGCCATGGAATTTTTACACATGACCGGTCGTTCTTTGCCACATGCCATCCTGATGATGATCCCGGCAGCCTGGAGTGGTCATGAAACCATGGATGCAGAACGCAAGGCCTTCTATGAATATCATGCCTGTTTGATGGAACCCTGGGATGGCCCCGCTTCTGTTGCGTTTACCGATGGAGATGTCATTGGTGCGGTACTGGATCGTAATGGACTGAGACCTTCACGCTATTACGTGACCAAAGATGACATGGTAGTGATGGCATCTGAAGTCGGGGTGCTGGATATCCCACCTGAAAATGTGCTGGTAAAAAATCGCCTGCACCCGGGTCGAATATTTATGGTGGATACCAAACAGGGTCGCATCATTGATGACGAAGAACTGAAGAAAGAATTTGCTACAGAACATCCTTATGCAGACTGGTTAAAAGAAAACCTGGTCCCGGTTGAAAATTTACCCAGCCCGAAACAGATTTATGGCTCCGATTACGAAACCTTATTACAAAGACAACAGGCCTTCGGTTATACCCACGAAGATCTGAAAGTACTGATGGCGCCGATGGCAGCCAATGGCCTGGAACCCAACGGTTCCATGGGCACCGATGCCGCACTCGCCGTCTTGTCCGATCGGTCACGTTTGCTGTATGACTATTTCAAACAACTTTTCGCACAGGTCACCAATCCACCGCTGGATGGTATCCGTGAAGAGCTGGTGACACAGGTGGCGACTACCATTGGCCCTGAAGGCAATCTGTTAAAACCCACCCCGGAAAGTTGTCGGCAGGTAAAACTAAGCTCACCTGTCCTGACAAATGATGAATTGGCACGTATCCGCGATATGGATCTGCCGGGATTGAAAACCAAGGTCGTTGAAATCTTATATCCGGTTGCTGATGGCGAAGCCGGGCTGGATAAGGCACTGAAAGACATCTGCGCAGAAATTGATACTGCCATTGAAGGTGGTTTCACCAACATTATTCTTTCTGATCGTGGACTTGATGAGAACAAGGCAGCAATACCAGCATTATTAGCGGTAGCGGGCGTTCACCATCATTTGATTCGCGTCGGTTCGAGAACCAAGGTCGGTCTTGTTCTTGAGTCTGGTGAACCCAGAGAAGTGCATCATTTTGCTGTGTTGCTTGGTTTTGGTGTCGGCGCGGTGAATCCATACCTTGCCTTTGAATCACTGGCTGACCTCATCGGCAAAGGTCTTGTGCCTGAGATGTCGCATGATAAGGCAGTGAAAAATTTCATCAAGGCAGTGAATAAGGGTCTGACCAAGACCATGGCCAAGATGGGTATCTCAACAGTGCAGTCCTATCGTGGTGCACAGATATTTGAAGCCATTGGCCTGAACAAGGAATTCGTCGATAAATATTTTACCTGGACCGCGTCACGCATCGGCGGTATCGGTCTGAAAGAAGTTGCCAGGGAAAACAGTTTGCATCATTACAATGCCTTCCCTGAAAGACAGGTCAAGAAACCCGATCTGGAATGGGGCGGAGAATATCAGTGGCGTCGTGATGGTGAATATCATCTGTTCAATCCAGATACAGTTTTCAAGTTACAACATGCAACACGTTCCGGTCAGTACGATATCTTTAAGGAATACACCTCACTGGTAAATGATCAAAATGAAAACCTGGCAACCTTGCGAGGGCTGTTTGAATTCAAGACAGATCAATCGATTCCACTGGAAGAAGTCGAACCGATTGAAAACATCATGAAACGCTTTTCAACCGGCGCCATGTCTTACGGTTCCATCAGTAGTGAAGCACATGAAACATTGGCCATTGCCATGAACCGCATCGGCGGTAAATCAAATACTGGTGAAGGCGGTGAAGATCCGAAACGTTTTACCCCGGATGAAAATGGTGATCTGAGAAGAAGCGCGGTCAAGCAAGTGGCTTCCGGTCGTTTCGGCGTTACCAGCGAATATCTGGTGAATGCCGATGATCTGCAAATTAAAATGGCACAGGGTGCCAAGCCGGGTGAAGGCGGGCAGTTACCGGGCACCAAAGTTTATCCATGGATTGCCAAGGTTCGTCATTCAACCGCAGGTGTGGGTTTGATCTCGCCACCACCACACCATGATATTTATTCCATTGAAGATCTGGCGCAGTTGATTCATGACCTGAAGAATTCAAATCCAGAGGCGCGTATCCATGTGAAGCTGGTGGCAGAAGTTGGTGTTGGTACGGTGGCCGCAGGTGTGGCCAAGGCTCATTCTGATGTGGTGCTGATCTCAGGTTATGACGGCGGCACCGGTGCATCGCCCGTGAGTTCACTGAAACACGCTGGTCTGCCATGGGAATTAGGCCTGGCCGAAACACAACAGGTACTGGTTGAGAATGGCCTGCGTGACCGTATTGTGGTGCAAACCGATGGTCAGTTAAAAACCGGACGCGATGTGGTGATTGCGACCTTGCTCGGCGCTGAAGAATACGGATTCTCAACTGCACCGCTGGTGGTCATGGGCTGTATCATGATGCGCGTCTGTCATCTGAATACCTGTCCCGTCGGTGTCGCCACCCAGAATCCGGAGCTGCGTAAGAAATTCGCAGGCCAACCAGAGTTTGTTGAAACTTTCTTCAAATATATTGCTGAAGAAGTGCGTGAATACATGGCTGAATTAGGATTTAGAACCATCAATGAAATGATCGGACAGGTCGATAAGATTAAAACCAGAAAAGCCATTAATCACTGGAAGGCAGAGGGCCTGGACTTCACCAATATTCTTTATAAGCCAGAACCGCATGCAGGGACCGGTCTGTATTGCGTGAATAAACAAGATCATGGTCTGGAAAAATCACTGGACGTGAAGACACTGGTGCCCTTATGTAAGGACGCACTGGAAGATAAAAAGCCTGTGGATATTATCTTACCGGTGCTGAATACCAACCGTACCGTCGGTACCATCCTCGGTTATCACATCACCAAAAAGTATGGCGCAGAAGGCTTGCCAGAAGATACAGTGAATGCCCACTTCAACGGATCGGCAGGCATGAGCTTCGGTGCCTTCGTGCCGAAAGGTGTAACCATGACGCTGGAAGGCGATGCCAATGACTACCTTGGTAAGGGACTGTCCGGGGGCAAGATCACAGTCTTCCCACCAAGACATTCCACCTTTGTCCCGGAAGAAAATATTATTGTCGGTAATGTCTGTCTCTATGGTGCCACCGCAGGTGAAGTTTATATTCGTGGCATGGCCGGTGAACGCTTCGCTGTACGTAACAGTGGCGTCAATGCCGTGGTCGAAGGTATTGGTGATCACGGTTGTGAATATATGACCGCCGGTCGTGTGATCATCATTGGCTCGACAGGCAGAAACTTTGGTGCAGGTATGTCGGGCGGCATTGCCTATGTATTGGCAGACAAAAAAGACTTCAAGATCCTCTGTAATCAGGGCATGGTCGATCTGGATGCGCTTGAAGAAGAAGAAGATTTAATAATAGTAAAAACATTACTGACTAAACACATTGATTACACACAGAGTACGGTAGCAAGGAACATCCTGGATCACTGGAGTAAATACCAGTCTAAATTTATTAAAGTCATGCCGAAGGATTACAAACGCGTATTGGCCGCCATCAAAAAGGCCCGGGCAGAAGGCACCTCGGAAGACGATGCAGTGATGGAGGCCGCTCATGGGTAAGATCACAGGATTCATGGAAGAGGGCAGAGTAAAACAACCCTATCGTCCGATTGAAGAACGCAAGGCTGATTACAAACAGATCATGCAGCCATGGCCAGTAGAACCATTAAAGGTACAGGCCTCTCGTTGTATGGATTGTGGTATACCGTTTTGTCATCAAGGTTGTCCACTGGGCAATATGATCCCGGACTGGAATGATCTGGTCTATCGTGATCAATGGCATGATGCCATCGATCGACTGCACGCCACTAATAATTTTCCAGAGTTCACTGGCACCCTGTGTCCGGCACCCTGCGAAGGTTCCTGCGTGTTAGCTATTAACGATGATCCGGTGACCATCAAGGCCATCGAACTATCGATCATTGATAAGGCCTGGGAAAGTGGCTGGATCAAACCCGAGATTGCCGAAACCAAAACCGGTAAAAAAGTTGCCGTAATTGGATCAGGTCCGGCAGGCATGGCCGCCGCACAACAACTGGCACGTGCAGGGCACGATGTGACTCTATTTGAAAGGGACGATCGTATCGGTGGCCTGATGCGATATGGCATTCCAGAATTCAAGATGGAAAAGAAAAGACTTGAAAGAAGACTGGAACAAATGGCAGCCGAAGGTGTGACTTTTAAAACCAATGCCCATGTCGGTGACAATATTTCTGTGGATGATGTCCGTGCAGACTTCGATGCACTGATCCTGACCGGCGGTGCATGTGAAGCACGTGATCTGCCCGCAGATGGTCGTGAGTTAAACGGTATTCATCAGGCGATGGAATATCTACCGATGCAAAACAGGTTATGCGAAGGCGATGACAAACCAGACAACTTTATCAGTGCCGAAGGCAAGCATGTGGTGATCATTGGTGGCGGTGATACCGGTGCCGACTGTTTAGGTACGGTAAACAGACAGGG
>JAKZTI010000008.1:0-17446 GCA_047517145.1 Gammaproteobacteria bacterium | reverse complement strand
GCAAATATCTATGTTGCTTACAATTTTGACAGAGCCATTTGGGTGGATTTCAAAGTCTTTGGTATCACCATTTTAAATTTAATCTTCATGGGTGGCGCCATATTTTATATGTTTCGACATGCCGACATCCCGGACGATATGCTACCAAAAGATCAAGACGCCAATACAGAGGAGTAGTTATAAATGTTTTACGCAGTAATTAGTCAAGATGTTAAAGATAGTCTGGAAAAAAGAATGAGTGTGCGTACTGACCATATTGCGCGACTACAGGCACTGCAGGATGAAGGGCGTATGCTTATTGCCGGTCCGCACCCCACAATTGATAGCGAAGATCCTGGCCCAGCCGGGTTCACAGGAAGTTTAATCGTTGCTGAGTTTGACTCTCTGGAAGCGGCACAGGCCTGGGCTGATGATGATCCCTATATCGCCGCTGGTGTTTATGAGAAAGTAATAGTGAAACCTTTCAAAAAGGTTTTCTGAATTTATATGGATCGCATTGCAGAAATTAAAGACCGGCTCGAGCGTGAGTTATCACCTACGTATATAGATATTATTGATGAGTCACATCTGCATGCTGGACATGCAGGCGCGGCCAGTGGTGCCGGTCATTTTAGTGTGACTGTCATCTCAGATAAGTTCGCAGGCAAATCCGCCATTCAACGGCATCGTATGGTCTATTTGGCCGTCAACGACTTAATGCCATCTGAAATCCATGCCTTGAGTATCAATGCCCTAGCACCAAATGAGCAGGCACCGAATGGCAAAACTCCGGAAGAAACTTGAATAACATCCAGACTTCCAAACCGTTTCTTAAGTGGCCTGGTGGTAAATACCGCTTAACAAACCGCATCAATAAAAAACTGGGCCATGGTAAACGACTGGTTGAACCTTTTGTTGGTTCAGGCGCCGTGTTCTTAAATACTAACTATCAAAAATATCTGCTGACAGACAGAAATAAGGATCTGATTGATCTTTATCTGCAGCTGCAATCTGAAGGGCTAGACTTCATAGAATATTGCAAAACCTTCTTTGTGAAAAAAAATAACAATGAAGGACAGTATTACAAATATAGAGAAGAATTTAATTCGACCAAAGACAGCCGATTAAAATCGGCATTGTTTCTGTATTTAAATCGACATGGTTATAACGGACTTTGTCGCTATAATGCAAAGGGTGGTTTTAACACACCGTTTGGTCGCTATCACCGACCCTATTTTCCCAAAGATGAAATGATAAATTTTCACCAAAAATCTCAACGTGCCGAATTCATCTGTGCTGGTTTTTCGGAAACCATGCATCAGGTTACAAAACATGATGTCGTCTATTGCGATCCACCTTACGTGCCATTGAGTAAAACTGCTAACTTCACTGCTTACGCTGCAGCTGGATTCAACTGGGCAGATCATATTTCATTGGCTGAGTGGGCAAGCAAACTATCAGCAAAAGGAATACAGGTGGTGATCTCAAACCACAACACCCCGACGGCCAGGGAACTGTATCTCGAAGCAGGTGCAACCATGGAGAAGTTCAAGGTCAGACGCACTATTAGCTGTAATACAGATAAACGAGACCTGGTTGGAGAGTTACTCGTTGTTTTTGGTTAAGGACAACTAATAGTCAAAATAATCTCGAACATCTATTTATCAGGCCACCGCAGATGAATATTGTGTTGATATCCTAAAAACTTCAGGTTTAGCAAGCCTTGCAAAATCTACGTATGACATTTCAATGAGCTCGTCATGTGAACATGCATTGAATGCAATCATCTCGTCCTGGCTCAATGCCTCTTCAACGTAGACATCCATATGATAAAGGTTACCAAATGGTGGCATGGCACCAATTTCACAGTCTGAAAACTGTGGCATGAATTCTGCCTCAGTCGCCAGACTGACATTCTTTGCCCCTAAAGCACCTCCCAATAATTCAAGATCGATATGTTCCGTAGCGGGTAATACGACCATAGCCTGTTTATTATCAATTTTCACAATGACTGTTTTTGCCATCTCATCACCGGGAATATGTGCTAGCTGCGCAACTTCCTGTGCTGTATAAGCTGTTGAATGATTAATGGTGGTATATTTGATATTTTCCTGATCCAGGTATTCTTTCAGTTTGGTTGATGACATTTCACAGTCCCCCTTTTTTAAAATTGGAACCAAAAAAAACTAATCTATATACCTCAGTATAGCTATGAATATCCTTGTTTGAATGGTCAGAGCAATATATATCTATAGATTAATTGATGTACCATTGCAGGATTTTGAATATCACTTAGAATATTCTACTCGAGATTAATTCCACCTCTGGACTGGACCTATTTTCTATAACTTATGGAAGCAACCCTTGAACTTGCCAAAGACCTGATCAGTAGACATTCAGTAACCCCTGAAGACGGTGGCTGTCAGGACATGCTGGCCCAAAGGCTGGAAGCCATAGGTTTCAATGCAACACATCTACGCTTTGAAGATGTCGACAATCTCTGGATCACACATGGTGATGGCGATCCTGTCTTCGCCTTTGTCGGTCACACCGATGTAGTCCCTGCGGGTCCCCTGGATCAATGGGACTCGGATCCTTTTGTACCGGAAATAAGGGATGGCATGCTTTACGGACGCGGTGCTGCTGATATGAAAAGTGGCATTGCTGCATTTGTCACTGCGGTTGAAAGATTCATCGCCAAAAATCCAGAACACCAAGGCACAATTGCCCTGTTGATTACCAGCGATGAAGAAGGACCTTCTATCAATGGCACACGCAAGGTTGTTGATTACCTTCAAGAAAATAATATCAAGATCAAATGGTGCCTGGTGGGCGAGCCATCCAGTGAAAAGAAAGTCGGTGATATGGTTAAGAATGGTCGTCGTGGCTCACTAGGGGGAAAATTGATCGTGCGTGGGATCCAGGGTCATGTTGCCTATCCTCATCTGGCAGAAAATCCTGTGCATAAATTAAGTCCAGCATTGAATGAACTTTGCGCCAAAGTATGGGATGAAGGTAATGAGTTTTATCCTCCCACCTCTTTTCAGGTATCAAATATTCATGCCGGGACAGGTGCAGACAATGTCATCCCGGGAGAAGTGGAAGTGATGTTCAACTATCGCTTCTGTACCGAAATAACCGAAGAAGAACTCAGGGCACAAACAGAGGCAATTCTTGATAAATATAAACTCAATTATGAGATCGAATGGCGGCTCTCTGGTGAACCCTTCTTGACAGCACAAGGAGAGTTACTGGATGCTATAATTGCATCAGTCAAGGAAATCACCGGGATTACACCTGAAGTAAGCACCGGTGGAGGCACATCGGATGGCCGTTTTATCGCGCCCACCGGTGCCCAGGTAGTGGAACTGGGGCCACTAAATCAAACTATTCACAAGATTGATGAATGTGTAAAGATAGATGATTTATTAACACTGTCTTCAATCTATGAATTGACAATAAAAAAGTTAATTCAATAATTATTTACTTTTTTATCCCGCCTTTAGTCAGTTCCATCGGATCAAGTAATCGATCAAGTTCTTCATCAGAAAGATCTGTCATTTCCTTTGCAACTTCTTTTACAGGTCGGCTTTCGGCGTAAGCTTTCTTGGCAATCGCAGCACCTTTTTCATAGCCAATCACAGAATTCAGCGCCGTTACCAGGATTGGATTTCGCTCCAATGCCTTATTCATTTGATCCTGGTTCACGGTAAAACCTGCAATTGCTGTATCTGCCAATAGACGTGAAACATTGGCAAGTATCTCCATACTTTGTGCGAGATTATAGGCAATGACTGGTAACATGACATTCAATTGAAAGTTACCTGACTGTCCAGCAACTGTAATCGTAACGTCGTTACCGATTACCTGTGCGGACACCATACAGACTGCCTCAGGTATTACCGGATTAACCTTGCCAGGCATTATGCTACTGCCTGGTTGTAATGATGGCAGAGCAATTTCTCCTAATCCTGCCAGTGGTCCACTATTCATCCAACGTAGATCATTAGCTATCTTCATCAGACTAACAGCCACGGTCTTAAGCTGGCCACTCATTTCGACTGCAGCATCCTGTGTACCTAAGCCTTCAAAATAATTTTCCTTTGTGGTGAATTTAATTCCTGTTGCGGCAGATAGATTTGCGGTAACTTTTTTTCCAAATTCAGGATCTGCATTGATCCCGGTACCGACCGCCGTACCCCCTATTGGTAAAGCAGACAATCTTTCCAGTGCCGAAGTGATGCGCTGATGCCCTTGTTCTATTTGCGTTTTCCAACCACTCATCTCTTGAGCAAGAGTAACAGGCATGGCATCCATTAAATGGGTACGTCCGGTCTTGACAAAACTATTCATTTCAGAAAGACGTGCATGAATAGTATCGGCAAGGTATTCAAGGGCCGGTAATAGAGATTCACTTGCCAGCAAACTGCCACTAACATGGATGGCCGTTGGGATTACATCATTACTGCTCTGACCCATATTAATGTGATCATTGGGATGTACCTTGCGGCCCAGTCGTTGACTGGCCAGATTGGCTATCACCTCATTGGCATTCATGTTAGAACTGGTGCCTGACCCGGTTTGAAAGATGTCCACCGGAAAATGCTCATCAAGATTCCCATCAGCCACTTCATTAGCGACTTCCTTGATAGCTTCAGCCACGTCTGGTTCCAGTAATCCAAGTTCCTGGTTAGCAATTGCCGCCGACGCTTTTATCAAACCCAGGGCACGGATTACCGCTCTCGGCATAGTTAATCCACTTACAGGAAAATTTTCAACAGCTCTTTGGGTTTGCGCTGCATATAATGCATTAGCGGGTACTTGCATTTCACCCATACTGTCTTTTTCAATACGAAATTCTTTATCTTTCATCGCTGGTAATATAATCCTCAAAATGAGACAAACACGGTTAAGTTTTGAAACATTATAATCATGAGTAAAAAATAGGATGGAGTCAATTTACGAAATATACAGTAATCAACCAATTTAGAACAACACCTTATATTATTATTTGACCATGACTGAAACCTAAATCTTAAAATCTCAAATCGAAGATGCCTTTGATCATGTTAAATAACAAGGAGACTGGTGTCTACGTGGTAGCAATGTGGGAGAAGATCCCTAATTGCTCGAAGCAGAATTTAGAGGTAAGGATATGCCTGTCACGGTCGCTGTTGATGTGAACGGAAATGCCGTTCAAAACCGGCCCGCAAGAATGGCAAATTACCTGTCAGTCAAAAGCGCACAATCTAAGCCATAATCTAGCGCTATAATGACAGTACATTGAACCTGGTACATACCCGAACTACCTGAATTCTGAAGGCTACATTTCCAGGTGGTTTGGGTATACATCTATTTTGTCTGTGGCGCTCTGCTAGCTGGTACAATAGTAATTTTTATGATATTTCTTGCACAATGAAATTACACAACAAAATTCGGAACCATTTGCCCCTGCTGTACGGTGTTCTCTTGTTGTCTGCCTGCGAACAAGATCATCAAGCTCCCGCTACGACTGCCACACCAGCGACTGAACAAGAAACTATTGTCACACTGAGCGAACCTTCCCAACCAGTACACATTCAGACCGATAGCCAGTTTACTATCGGCAATAAACGCTACCTGTATGATATATCAGAGCACTCCATTGAAGATTTAAAACAATTACTTCAACGAGCAGAAGAGATCACACAAACTGGACTTGATGAGTTTGAAGATCTCGAGATTGTCATGATACTACATGGCCCTGATATTGGCTGGTTTACGATTGACAATTATAATGACAATAGAGAACTTGTTGACTTAGCAAAGCGACTGGATACCTTTGATATCATAGATTTAAAGGTATGCGAAACTACGATGGAGAATATGGAAATTGATCGAAAACAGATTCCGGCATTTATTGAATCTGTACCCTATGCCCCTGGTGAACTCATTCGATTATCAAATGAAGGCTATATACATTTATAAACATAACAATAAAAATGGAAACCAACATGATGACTGAAGAAGATGAAAAAACGTTGCATATGACTGTATTAATGACGCCTGACATGGCCAACTTTTCTGGCAATGTTCACGGTGGCTCAATCTTAAAAATGCTGGATCAAGTTGCCTATGCCTGTGCTGCAAGATATAGCAAAAGCTAAGTGGTTACGGTATCTCTTGATCAAGTGACTTTTAATCAGCCCATCAAAGTAGGCGAACTGGTTTCATTCCGTGCCAATGTAAATTATGTTGGAAGTTCCTCGATGGAAATTGGTGTTAAAGTAATTTCTGAAAACCTGCATACCAAAGAAAAACGTCACACGAATTCCTGTTATTTAACCATGGTTGCGAGGAGCGAAGATGGAAAATCTGTCAAGGTTCCACTGCTAAAACTGGAGTCAGAGTTCGAGAAAAAATTATATGATGCTGCAGTCATGCGCAAGAAAATGCGTAAGGAAATAACGGAGAGAAATAAAGAAATTACTGCGGAGATCCCGAACTACAATCCGGATATATCCCTGTAATAGATACCCAAACTACCTGGAAATGCAGGTAGTTTGGGTATCTAGCATCAAAAATGTTCATAAGACTTCCCTGAGGGTTCAAAACAAGTGCCCTCAGGAATTTTCAACTGTAATCCAGTCTCCCCTTTAACCTTGCCAATACAACTTACCGGAATGTTTATTTCCCTGAAGGTGTTGAAGATCAACTCATGTTGCGCTGCTGATGCTGTAAAACATAATTCGTAATCATCACCAGAAATCAGCGCATAGTCCCAGGCAATTGTTTCATCTATGCAATGTAGCATTGCTTCTGACAGTGGTATTTTTTTTACTTCGATTACAGCACCAACATGACTAGCATCCAGTATATGTCCCAAATCAGCAATTAGACCATCTGATATATCAATTGCGCTGTTCGCAAACTCCCTCAGACAAAGTCCTGCCTCGACGCTTATCTCAGGTCTATTAAGACTATTAAGAAAAAATGCTTCATATTCGTTGCCAATCGATAATTTGCCATGAATGATATCCAGACCAACGCCGGCATCACCTAGTGAACCTGTGACATAGATCAGATCACCTTTCTGTGCACCGTCACGTTTAATTGCAGTGTCTGTCGGCACCAGACCTTGTATCTGTAGTGTGATGGAAAGGGGACCTCTGCTCATATCACCACCAATAAGACTGACGGAATGTTGTCTGGCAAGCTCAAGAAAACCAGATGCAAATTTTTCTAACCATTTTTCATCGTTTTTAGGAAGGCTAATGGATAGTAAAACCCATTTCGGCACGGCCCCCATGGCCGCTATGTCACTGAGATTGACGGCTAATGCCTTGTAGCCAATATCAAAAGGATCTGCCCCTGCTGGAAAATGCGTATTCTCCAACAGGGTATCCGTTGAAAGTACAACATCCATGTCTCGAGGTATTTTAACAATCGCTGCATCGTCTCCGATGCCACATTGGATAGATGAATCTTCATCCGTAAGATTCTGGAAATATTTTTTGATTAATTCAAATTCTGACGAAGCCATTCATTAATCCGCCAATCTGGCCATGAATTAAGAAGCACTCTTCATTTCTACTTTTCTGATCTTTTGCGCAGCCTTATCAAGGACACCGTTGATATATTTATAAGATTGTTCCGCACCAAACATTTTTGCCAGATCAACCGCTTCATTCAATACCACTTTATACGGAAGTTCTGGATGAAATGTCAGTTCATAGATACCGATTTGCAATATTGCTTTTTCAACAGGATCCAGATCATCCAACGCCCTGTCCAGTAAAGGAATTAATTGTTTGTCCAGGTTTTCACATTCCTTTGTTGCTCCGCGTAAAATTTCCTTAAAATAATCCGTGTCTGCTTTTTTCAATTCGGTGCGTTCATTGACGAATTCATTGATAATATCCTGTATAGGCGCTGCTGACATTGCCCATTGATACAATGCCTGCACTGCTGAACGGCGTGCACGAACGCGTGCATGTTTGGAAAAAGATTTCTTTGTGGATATTGCTTTATCTGTGACCACTAGCCTATTGCCCTAAAGACATTAATCATTTCAATGGCGGCATGCGCAGCCTCTGCACCTTTATTACTTTCTTCATCACCTGCCCTATCCATGGCTTGCTCCATATTGTCAACCGTAAGCACGCCAAAAATCACAGGGATATCATTCGTCAGTGAAATTTTTCCCAGGCCGCGGGTACATTCTGAACATATATAGTCGAAGTGAGGTGTTTCGCCTCGAATCACAGCGCCTAATGTGATTACTGCATCACACCTTGTATGTTTAATTACATGTTGAACTGTCGATGGAATCTCAAAAGCACCGGGCACATACACAACAGTGATATCTTGATCTTGTAAACCAGATTTCTTCAAAGTGTTGAGGCAAGCTTCAAGCAAGCGTTCAACAACGAAATTATTATAGCGACTGGCAACAACAGTAATCTTTGCCTTATCAAGTTCCTGCTTACCTTCAATTAACATATTCAGTCATTTAACCATTATTTACTCAGGTTACATATTCAACAACTTCAAGACCATAACCTGAAATAGCATGAAATCGCTTTGGTGCGCTCAAGACCCGCATTTTTTGCACACCCAAATCAGACAATATCTGTGCGCCAAGACCTATCGTCCTTTGATCTTTTGTGTTTGGTTTATTATGTTGCCCTAGCTCCTGCGACGACCCCTGACAGAATAATTTTAACTGTTCAGCTAATTCCTGTGATCCAAATTGGTTACATAAGATAACCACAACCCCCTGTCCTTCTTCCTGTATCCGTTTCAATACATCGCTGATCGGCCATGCAGTGTTTTCTCTTAGACTTCCTGTCAGATCGTAAATTGGGTTCTGCATGTGCACGCGAACTAATACAGGATCATTTTCGTTAATTTCACCTTTGATCATCGCCAAGTGCAGATTATTATCGATACTGTCTTCGTAGGCGACGATCCTGAAGTCACCATATTCAGTCGGCATTTCATATTCAGCAATGCGCGAGATCGTTTTTTCATTTTCGATACGATGTTGAATCAAATCTGCAATCGTGCCTATTTTTAATCCGTGTTCTCTGGCAAAGACTTCTAAATCCGGTCTTCTTGCCATCGTGCCATCATCCTTCAGTACTTCCACAATCACAGCTGCCGGCACAAGACCCGCCAACTTGGCCAGATCGCATCCGGCTTCAGTATGTCCGGCTCGTGAGAGGACACCACCAGGATGAGCCATTAAAGGAAACACATGCCCGGGTTGTACCAGATCGGATGGCTGCGCATCTCTCGCCACCGCCTTTTGTATCGTAAGCGCTCTGTCAGCGGCGGAAATCCCTGTGGTGACACCTTCTGCTGCTTCAATGGACACAGTGAAGTTAGTACCATAATTTGAATAACTATTTCCCGCCATCAGTGGCAAGTTTAAAGTTTTACAATGTTCGCGTGTCAAGGTCAGACATATCAAGCCCCTGCCAAATCGAGCCATGAAATTAATATCATCCGCTTGCACAGCTGTCGCTGCTACAACAAGATCACCTTCATTTTCGCGGTTTTCATCATCCATTAAGACAATGATCTTGCCATTACGAATGTCTTCAATCAGTTCTGTTGCTGTATTAAGCGTCATTAAAATCTATACCAAAATATGTAATGCTGAATCTTCTCATTATGACACAGTTTCATTGCTAAACTTTAGCAGCTTAATCTTTATCCGCTATCAATGATTCCATATAGCGGGCGATGATATCTACTTCAAGATTCACTGATCTCCCTTCTATATACTGCGAAAATATTGTCTCTTCGAGTGTATGTGGAATGATATTGACAGAGAATGTTGATTCCTCGGCATCATTGATTGTCAAACTGACACCGTCGATACAGATCGATCCTTTCTTACAAATGTACTTTCCAAGTTCAGCAGGAAATTTTATTTCAAAACGTTCCGATCTTGCATCTGCAACCTTCTTCTGAATTATTCCCTTGCCATCAACATGACCACTCACCATGTGTCCACTTAGTCGCGATGAAAGCTGCAATGCTTTTTCCAGATTAACCTGATCACCTGCAGCAAGCTCGTTGAAAGTTGTACATGACAATGTTTCAACAGAAACATCTATAGAAAAACCTTTTTCCTGTACATCAACAACCGTCAAACAAACACCATTGACACTGATGCTATCGCCCTGTTGAACATCTGACAGTTTCAGTGAATCTGAGGCGATGACAAATCTTTTGTCAGAATCGATGTCTTCAATCAATTCTATCTTACCAATGGCTTCTATAATTCCAGTGAACATAATAATTTTTATCTATTTACTGTTGCTTTTATCCTGATGTCTTTGCCAATAGACCTGATATCGGAAAAATCCAGAGAAATCCTATCGGACATATTATTGAGCAAGGGTAATTGAAATAGGCTTTTTGCATCCTGGCCTAGCAAGGTCGGTGCAATGTAGATGATCAATTCGTCAATCAAACCTGCCTGTAACATTTCACCAGCCAAAGTTGAGCCCGTCTCCAGGAGAATTTCATTAATCTCTTTTTCTCTTGCCAAAATATTCAGTACCTGATTTAAAAAAGCGGTACCTCTTGCTTCATCAATAGTGACGAGTTCAGCCCCTTTATTTTCAAGCTGCTCTTGCCTGCTTTTATTATTCGACTGATGAAAGATAATCACATCACCCGCAACATTTATAATCTTCGCTTTGGGTGAAATCTCAAGTTCTGAATCAAGTATCACTCTCAATGGTTGTCTTCCGTGTTTCGCCCACTCCGTAGATTCAGATAACCTGACATTCATTGAAGGATTATCGGCGATAATCGTACCAACCCCGGTCATGATGGCGGAACTACGCGCACGTAGTTTCTGAACATCCATTCTGGATTCAGCACTACTTATCCATTTGCTGTCACCAGTCGACAACGCAGTTTTCCCATCCAGACTCATTGCCAGTTTACATCGAACAAATGGGCGTCCTTGCTGCATACGCATTACGAAACCAGGATTTAATTCACCTGCTTGTTCTTCCAGCAAACCACTTGCCGTTTCAATACCGGCTTCTTTTAGCTGCTGTAGTCCTTTCCCTGCAACGAGTGGGTTTGGATCAATGGTTGCTGCGACAACTTTTCTGATACCAGCACTAATCAGGGAATCAGTGCAGGGTGGTGTGCGTCCGTGATGTGCGCATGGCTCCAATGTGACATAGCAAGTCGCACCCGAGACATTGTCAGATGCATTACTCAGGGCTTCGATTTCTGCATGTGGCTGCCCGGCTTTTTGATGCCATCCTTCTGAGAGGACAACATCATCTTTAACAATGACACAACCTACACGAGGATTTGGATCGGTACTATAAAGACCACGCCGCGCTAGTTGTAAGGCGCGAGACATATGTTGATAGTCTGAGGTATTCCACATCAACTCTCATCACCATCAGACTTTAATAGATCAAGCTGACTTTCTTTTATTTCCGGTGGTAAATCATTTTCCAGACGTTCTATCTCTTCCAGAAATGCACGTACATCTTCGAAACTTCTGTAGACTGATGCAAAACGTACATAGGCAACTTGATCAAGTGATCGTAACTGTTCCATCACCCAGTCTCCCAGTTTACGTGATTTCACTTCCCGTTCACCTTCAGTCCTGAGCTTATGTTTAATTTGTGAAATAGCCACCTCAATTCTTTCCATTGCCACAGGACGTTTCTCGATGGCACGTAGAATACCACCACGAAGTTTATCTTCCCTGAAGGGTTCGCGTCTGCCATCGGATTTCAGAATTCTGGGAAAATTCAGCTCTGCAGATTCATAAGTCGTAAAACGTTCTTTACATTTTGTACATTCACGACGACGACGAATTTGATCACCTTCACCAACCAGACGGGAATCAATAACACGTGTATCCATGTCAGAACAAAACGGACATCGCATTTACTCACCCTCCTTTTTCAACTGATTTATGAATTGACGTTTCAATATATACCCAAACTGCCAGAAAATAACCCTTTCTTAACGACGCAGGGGATCGTATAACGATCCCCTGCAAGCCTGAACTACGTATTTAACGAATTAATTATCGTACAGTGGCTTGCTCTTGCATAGTGCCAGTACATCATTCCTTACACGTTCAATGACTGAATCATCACCCATGTTATCCATAATGTCACAAATCCAGTTAGCAATATTCTTGCAATCAGCTTCATTAAAACCGCGTGTTGTGATTGATGGTGTACCAATTCGAATACCACTGGTTACAAATGGTGATTGTGGATCGTTTGGAACTGCGTTCTTGTTGCAAGTAATATTGGCGCGGCCTATGGCTGCATCGACTTCCTTACCTGTCAGTCCTTTTTCAATCATATCTACCAGAAACAGATGGTTGTCTGTGCCGCCAGAAACAATTTTCAGACCACGTTCAATGAAAGTATCGGCCATAGCAACTGCATTCTTTTTAACCTGCTGGATATAGGTCTTGAAACCAGGTTCCAGACATTCTTTAAAGGCAACGGCTTTCCCGGCGATGGTGTGCATGTGCGGACCACCCTGATAGGCAGGAAATACCATGAAGTTGATCTTTTTCTCAATATCATCATTGGCTTTGCCCATGATAATACCCGAACGTGGACCACGTAATGTTTTGTGTGTTGTTGATGTTGTCACATCTGCAATCTGCACAGGACTTGGGTATTCACCTACGGCGATAAGACCGGCGACGTGGGCGATGTCAGCCATCATTATTGCACCAACCTTATCAGAAATTTCGCGGAAACGTTCCCAATCAACAATGCGTGAATAGGCAGAAAAACCTGTAACGATCAGTTTTGGTTTGTGCTCCAGCGCCAGTTCTTCGGCCTGGTTGTAATCAATATAACCTTTGTCATCCAGACCATACTGAACAGCATCATAGTTACGGCCTGATACGTTCACTGAGGCACCGTGGGTTAAATGACCCCCATGTGCCAGACTCATGCCCATGACTCTATCGCCCGGGTTGATCAATGCCAGGAACACGGCACCGTTGGCCTGTGAACCGGAATGTGGTTGTACATTCACCCAATCAGCACCAAACAATTCTTTGGCACGATCGATGGCTAATTGCTCTGCTACGTCAACGTGTTCGCAACCACCGTAGTAGCGCTTGCCTGGATAGCCTTCAGCATATTTGTTCGTTAAATGACAACCCTAACATTCCATCACACGCGGACTTGTCATATTTTCTGATGCAATCAATTCAATGTGCTCTTCCTGACGCACACGCTCGGCATCCATTGCTTTCCAGAGTTCTTCATCATAACCGGCAACTTTCATATCTTTGGTAAACATGGTGTTCCTCTCGCTAGAATAATTATTATGTTTCTATCAAATACTGTTTATTCGTATCGTAATGCCTCTTTTAGGCATTTTCACGCAGGATCGTCCCTTCGAATCGCCCGACAGAGTAGCAAATAATGAGCCTTAATGCATTGTTAATATTAGGGTTATCGGAATTTTCTGTTGATTGCCAATTGCATGGAAGAATTCTTATGGTGCCCACACTGCTTTTAGTCTTTCAGGAATAATTGATTGATTTTCAATGTATTATCAGGCATTTTTCCGCCGCTGCTGATCATGAATGGTCTGAATACCTATTCATCCACTGCCCTAAATGACTTTGATTGGATTCGCTAATATAGAGAACAATAATGAGCAAAAACCTGCATTTATGTAAAACTCCACGGATCTGCAATGAACCTGGCTGAAATCACACGTATTCAGGCAGAAGCTGATTTAATTTACTCATCTGCAGAGGTTGAAGCGGCCATTGTAAAGATGTCCCAGGAAATCACTGTGGTGCTCGAAGACAAAAACCCGATTGTCCTCTGTCTTATGATCGGTGGCATAGTTCCCACCGGAAAGCTGCTTCCTCTTTTGAACTTTCCATTGCAACTTGAATACGTTCACGCAACGCGTTATCAGGGGGAAACAAATGGCGGTACATTACACTGGATTAGAAAACCAACTATTTCCCTGCAGGACAGACATGTATTAATCATCGATGATATTCTCGACGAAGGAAAAACATTAATGGCAATTGTTGAAGAATGTAAAAGCAATCAGGCTAAAACAATCCAGACTGCTGTATTGGTAGACAAGCAATTAAACAGAGAACGCATTTTCGAGAAGGCTGATTTCACCGGTCTAACTGTTCCCGACCGTTATGTCTTTGGTTACGGTATGGATTACAAAGAATACTTACGCAATGCACCGGGCATATTCGCAGTTAAATCTTGAATCCGCAGTTGACCATTACAACAATAGGCTAACATAAATATTTATGAACAAAATAGCGATTATTGGTGGCACAGGACTGACATCACTGACAGGTATCGAGATCACTGAGACAAAAAAAGTCGATACTCCTTATGGCAATCCATCCTGTGCTTTAAACTTTGGGCGTTCTGGCGATAAGGAAATCATTTTTTTACCTCGACATGGCAACCCACATGTCATCCTCCCACACAAGATAAATTACCGCGCCAATATTTCCGCACTCAGGGAAAATGGCGTGGAAAATATTATTGCAGTCAATGCAGTAGGTGGCATTACACAAGAGATGCGTCCGGGCAGGATTGTCATTCCTGAACAGATTATTGATTATACCTATGGCAGAAAGCATACATTTTTTGAAGACAAGCCGGATGAAGTCACGCATATCGATTTTACCAATCCATATAGTACTGATCTAGGCAAACAATTAGCTACTGCCAGTTTAATGTCTGGCTTAGATGTTCATATTGGAGGTATATACGCGGCCACACAAGGTCCTCGCCTGGAAACTGCTGCAGAGGTTAAAAAACTGGAAAAAGATGGCTGTGATATCGTCGGCATGACAGGGATGCCTGAAGCAGCACTTGCACGTGAACTGGATATTAATTATGTGTGTCTTTCTCTTGTCGTTAATTGGGCGGCTGGCAAATCAGATGAAGAAATCACAATGGCCGTGATCGAGAAATATCTTGAAGAGGGAATGGACAAAGTAAAAACAATATTGGTAAAAACGATAAAACTAATAAGTTAACGACCAAGCTCACCTGCTGCTAAGGAGCGTAGCGGAATAGCGGTCAGGTGAAGTACCTTGTTATGCGACTAACCAAAGTCTTTATTCTTTTGACCGATAGCACATTTGATGCATTCGCATGCCCTCTATCGCTCGCCTTATTAACATGCGGGAATGAAGCATTCCGGATATTTTCTCCCAAAAATGGACATAGTTTTTCCCATCCATCCCCTTTTCCTAAATCTAATACTAGCAAATCTTGCGGACGATTCCTGAAGTGATTTACTACCTCTTCATTATGATCTTTGAATCGTTTGATATAGACATCCTCATTGCCTTCGGGGCACCCAACACCATATATCCATTTTCTCATCGGAGTTTCCTTGCGACCGAAATGCTTGACCTGACTATTTATCCACAATCCTGGGTCTCTTAACATCAAAATAAACTTGCTACCTGGAAACTTTTTGTCGAGCTCTTTATATATTATTGGCCAAGGATTATCTTGAAAGGCATCGTATTTATCGACTAAATCATAGGCCATGACGAGCACATTTTTCCCAATATTTGGGTCGCGTACCCCATTTGGCCCCATGACTCGATAACCTAAAATCCTCAAGGCTACAGCAATACTTGAGGTGCCAGTTTTGTGGAAGCCTATACAGAATACTTTGGATTTCATTTTAACTACTTATTTTTGCGCATAACGTTTTGGGGAAGACGCGCGCTTAAGCGCGTCGAACTTGACCCACTTGTTAACTGCCTTATATCTATTGGGCTGGTTTATGAAATTCGATGACATTTTCATCTGGATCTCTTATAAATATTAACAAGGCACCGTCTGGCGTTGTTATAGGCCCCTCTGTAATAGATATCTTATTTTGCTGTAAGAATTCTTGAACGGAATCTAAATCCGTTACCTCTAAAGCGATGTGAGTGTAACCTGTATGTTTATCTGGAATATCCATCAAGATATTACTAGGTATTTCATCTGTAGAATTAAGGATAAAATTTATATTTACACCAGATGGATGTTCCATTGTTGCAACAGGTTCTGGGCCAACAGGACCTACAAGAAATTCGAAACCAAGTTTTTCATAAAACTGTCTAGACGTTTCAAGGTTTTTTACTCTGAGTCCAATATGATTAATTCGAGTAATCTCTTTCATGATTCCCTTTTACTATGTAAAGGCAGTTAACCTTTGAACTGAGGGGCTACGTTAGCAGTCCCTCTTGAGTGATTTGTTAAGCGACATTGTCGCTTTCCTTATACCAAAACCAACAAATGAACCAATAAATGCTGGGATAGTGAATGGTATGAGAAATAGAATTCCAAGAGGAATGAACATATTTGCTCCACCACCACTATAGAAAAATAAATCTTTAAAAAAAACACCTAGACCAAATAGAAGTTCACCTAGAAATATCCCTAAAGGCCATAGCCATGGTTTTTCTTTCCCAATGAATCCCAAAATTAGCCCCATAGTTCCAACAACAACCCACCCATAGGTTGTATCCCACGGTTCGGTATTAAGTAAAGCAATGAATACAACCCAAAATAAAATACCAATGACTATAGAAATTATGAAAATATTTCTGTTAGATAGGATTTCTTTCATGTTACCTAACAGTTGAACTCACGGGCGGTAAAACCGTCCGAGTGGAGTAATTGGTTATGTGGTGAACTAAAACTTGTCATTACCACTGATTCCAAGATTGTTTATTTTAGACTTGCGCAATATCTTCAATAATAGATTACGACATGTCCTTAAAATAGGATAAAGAATGGCGGAGAGTGATTTTGATTTGAATATCCAATAATTTGCGCGATTGAAAATTCCAGATTTGCTACTTATTAAAGCTAAGGTATGAATAGCATCAGCACCATAGTAAATTTGTCCGCCCATCTTTAACACCATTCCTTGATCTATATCTAAGCCCATCTCAGTTATTTCGTCACGAACTTCGCTATTCTCTCGCGCATCAACAATCTTTAATTCACCAACATCTTCACGAATACGAATAACTTGGCAGTAGTTATTACACGCAGGACATTCTCTATCATAGACTAGTAATATTTCTTCTCGACTCATGAATTTCTTTTAAGCCACATAACGCCGCAATAATGGGCCGAACGAAATGAGGTCCAGCCAGCTTTGCTGGCGATCATTGATTGCCTTGTTATGAGTAGGAATACGAATTATTTTAACAAACCTATGCCCCTTATTTTTAGAAACGTCATACCCCATTTCTTTAAGAGCTAAGTATGCTGAAACTTCTGTATTGCCTACCGAATTTAATTTCATCTACAGTGATCTCGAATACTACTAATTTATTAATAGGTCGAATGAGGTGTATTTTCGGGATTTATCTCGCCATATACTTCCTCGGGATCCACATCGTTGATGAGTAAGGTTTCTTTGACTGTTTCAATATGCTCAA
>JAKZTI010000007.1:0-12882 GCA_047517145.1 Gammaproteobacteria bacterium | reverse complement strand
AAAGATATGCTTAAGGATTTTCTCAAGCATGTTGATTGGGAAACATTGCTTAATAAACGCGGAACCACCTGGCGCAGTCTTTCCAATAACCAGAAACAATGCATTAGCAAAGAAAAAGCTGTGGCTCTCATGCATGAAAATCCGGCCTTAATCAAGCGGCCGGTACTCAATCACGAGGGAGGGTTTCTTGTTGGTTTCAGTGAAAACAAATACGAGGACACACTTTTATAATGTGATGGGAGTTATCCTGAGAGAGCAGTAGGCTAAAAACTACATTCGCTCGCCAATCCCGGATCTGACTTCATTCGCCAGACTTTCAGCAATAGCATTGACCTGAGTTTCAACTTCTCCTTCAACCATTACCCTGACCAAAGGTTCTGTACCAGAAGGTCTTAATAAGATTCGTCCTTTATCACCCAATTCGGATTCAGCGGTTCTCATAGCATCCTGTACATTTGTCATCTTTGATAGATCAACATCCCTATCGATTTTCACATTAATCATGGTCTGCGGATATTTTTCCATACCGGATTTAAGTTTGAATAGTGTTTCTCCTGATTCAACCATTGCATCCAGTACTTGTAATGCCGAGATAATGCCATCACCCGTTGTTGTCAAATCCAGATTGATAATATGACCTGAGGATTCTCCCCCTAATTTCAGATTTTCCTTGCTCAACATCTCCATTACATAGCGATCCCCTACCTGTGCACGCAGAAAATTCATACCCAGTTTTTTGATTGCTATTTCAAGCCCGAGATTACTCATGACTGTCCCTACAACACCACCACCTAGAGTCTCAGATCCGTCTTGACTGATAACAAAAAGAATTTCATCTCCATCAACCACTTTCCCCCTATGGTCCACCATGATTAAACGGTCGCCATCACCATCCAGTGCAATTCCGATATCAGCCTCATGCTCAATTACTTTTTCCTGCAACAGCTGAGGATTCGTCGCACCGTGTTCTACATTAATATTGAAGCCATCCGGTTCATTGCCAATCGCAATAACATCAGCACCGAGCTCGTCGAAGACATGAGGGGCGATGTGATAGGTTGCACCGTGAGCACAATCAACAACAATTCGAAGACCTTTAAGATCGAGATTATTCTTCACTCTGAATTTACAGAACTCTATATATCGTCTGGCCGCATCTACAATTCGTCTGGCCTTGCCCAATTTCCCTGCTGCGGTCACCTTGATTGGTTTCTCGAGTTCTTCTTCTATCTCGATTTCAATATGATCAGGTAACTTGGTTCCCTCCGCCGAAAAGAATTTAATTCCATTATCGTGAAATGGATTATGAGATGCGCTTATTACAATACCTGCCTGTGCCCTGGCATTGCGTGTTAAATAAGCAATGCCGGGGGTTGGCATTGGCCCAAGCAAACAAATATCAACGCCTGCTGCTGACAGCCCTGCCTCAAGTGCGGATTCAAACATGTATCCTGAAATACGTGTGTCCTTGCCGATTAGCACTGGCCCATCACCATCCTTAGCCAATACTCTCCCTGCAGCCCAGCCCAATTTCATGATGAAGTCAGGGGTAATGGGTGCCTCGCCTACCCTGCCGCGAATCCCATCCGTACCGAAATATTTTCGTGTGTTTATGCTAATGAAACTGCCCCGTAATCTTGAATATATATATTGTGAAACGTGAAGCGTGAAGTCTTTTGAACGATTTAGTAAGCTTCACATTTCATCTATAACATTATCACTGAAACTATGCTGGTTTTGCCGGTGGTTCACCACTAGGTACATCGTCTTTTTTCACATCATCTGCCTTTTTTGCAGTCGGGCCATCATTGTCCTGATTGTTGTCATCCCAACCCTCAGGATCTCTTGGCTGTTTCCCTGCCATGATGTCATCAATCTGATCAGCATCAATGGTCTCATACTTCATCAGGGCATCAGCCATCATGTGTAACTTATCCATGTTTTTCTTTAGAAGCTTTTCTGCTCTTGCATAGTTCCTGTCGATGAATACCCGGATTTCCTCATCAATTAAATGAGCCGTCTCATCCGAGACCTCCTTATGTTTTGTCACAGAACGACCCAGGAATATCTCGCCCTCATCTTCACTATAGGTTAATGGTCCCAGTCTCTCTGATAAACCCCACTTGGTAACCATATTTCTGGCAATCTGGGTTGCCCTTTCGATGTCATTACTGGCACCCGTTGTCACATGGTCCTTCCCCAAAGTAAGTTCCTCGGCAATACGACCACCGAACAGGGAAGAAATTATACTTTCAAGTTGTTCCTTGTCCTGGCTATAACTGTCTTTCTCAGGCAAAAACATGGTCACACCTAATGCCCTGCCCCTGGGAATAATCGTCACTTTATAAACAGGATCATGCGAAGGCACCAGACGACCGACGATGGCATGCCCTGCCTCGTGGTACGCCGTGTTCCTTTTATCCTCTTCGCTCATGACCATAGAACGTCGTTCTGCACCCATCATAATCTTGTCTTTGGCCTTTTCCAGATCTTCCATTTCAACCAGCTTTTTATCGCCTCTTGCTGCAAACAGTGCAGCTTCATTGACAAGGTTGGCAAGATCAGCACCGGAAAAACCCGGCGTACCACGTGCAATAATGCTCGGCTTTACATTGTTATCGGCTGCAACTTTACGTATATGCACTTTCAGGATCTGCTCGCGACCACGAATATCCGGTAATGGGACAACCACCTGACGATCAAATCGGCCAGGTCTGAGTAAGGCAGGATCGAGTACATCGGGTCTGTTGGTTGCTGCGATCACAATGACGCCTTCATTGCCTTCGAAACCATCCATCTCAACAAGCAACTGATTTAAGGTCTGTTCTCTCTCATCGTGCCCGCCTCCAAGGCCCGCACCACGATGGCGACCGACGGCATCGATCTCATCAATAAAAATAATACATGGTGCATGCTTTTTTGCCTGTTCAAACATATCACGAACACGGGAAGCACCAACACCGACAAACATCTCAACAAAATCAGAACCAGAGATGGTGAAGAACGGCACATTTGCTTCGCCCGCAATCGCCTTGGCTAGCAAAGTTTTACCTGTTCCCGGAGCACCCACCATCAACACACCTGATGGGATCTTGCCACCGAGTTTCTGGAACTTGCCGGGGTCACGCAGGAATTCAACCAGCTCACCGACTTCTTCTTTGGCTTCTTCAATACCTGCGACATCGTTAAATGTAATTTTAACCTGTCCTTCCTCAAATAAACGTGCTTTGCTTTTTCCAAACGACAAAGCACCACGACCGCCGCCGCCCTGCATCTGGCGCATGAAATAAAACCAGATACCAAAAATCAGGATGAATGGTAACCAGGTAATAAAAGCGTGAGCCCATAAAGAATTGTCCGGTGCGGCACCCTTAACCTCAACATTGTGGTCAAGCAAGGTACCGATCAGAGCATCATTGCCTGTTTCAGGACTGTATGTCGCAAAACGCGTGTCATCCATATGTGAGCCACTGATCACACTGCCTTCAATCTTGACGCTTTTGACGGCACCATTTTTCACTTCACTGAGGAAATGAGAATAAGTTATTTCGCTGACAACAGGGGTTGCGAAATTCTTGAAAACCATCATCAACACCAGGGTGATGATAACCATCATTAATAAAGTTCTTGCTGTTTCGTTCAAAGTTAAACCTCTTTGTAATAAATACCGCTAACCGGCTCTGTTTTAACTATAACCTAAAGCCTTGTGCTAAAACATAAAATTCACGGGAATCATCACGTGAAGCCTTTGGTTTTCTGACAATGACTTTTTCAAAATGTTCTTTTAAATCATGGCGATACTTGTCTGTGCCTTCACCTTCGAAAACCTTGACCAGCATATCTCCACCCTGCTTTAACACACTTTTAGCCAGATCAAAGCTCAACTCCGCCAGATACAGGCTACGCGCCTGATCCGCTGCTCTGATACCTGATAAGTTGGGGGCCATATCTGAAATTACAAGGTCTGCCCTGGTATTTTTCATTGCCTGCAAGCACTGTTCATAGACTGATTCTTCAGTAAAATCTCCTTCTATAAACAATGTGTTTTCGACAGGCTCCATTGGCAAAATATCGATAGCTATCAAGCGACCCTTATTTCCAATTTTCTCGCTGACGTACTGAGACCAACTACCGGGTGCTGCACCCAGATCGATAATGGTTTGGCCTTGCCTGAGTAAATGGTCTTTATCATCAATTTCAATGAGTTTGTAGACAGCACGCGATCGATAATGAGAATGCTGTGCTTGTTTAACGTAGGGATCTTTTTGCTGACGAACTAACCAGTGTTTTTTACCGGAACCTTTTGCCATATCGAAAAGTGTTCAATGATTATTCGTAACGTATTTCTATAATTTCGAATTCAATAACACCGCTGGGGGCATTCACTTCTACGATGTCTTTAATTTCTTTACCAATCAATGCCCGGGCAATAGGTGATGTCACTGAAATAAGTAATCTTTCAATATCTGCTTCAATCTCTCCGACAATCTGGTATGTAACTTCCTCATCATTTTCTACATTAACCAAATCTACAGTCGCACCAAAGACAACCTTGCCATTTGCATTGAGTGTTGAGACTTCAATAATCTGGGCATCTGCCAAAGCAGTCTCAATCATGCCTATGCGACCTTCAAGAAAACTTTGTTGTTCGCGTGCAGCATGATATTCAGCATTTTCACTTAAATCACCATGGGCGCGTGCTTCAGCTATCGCAGCAGAAATACGTGGCCGATCGACTGTTTTGAATTCTTTCAGTTGCTCACGCAATTGTTGTGCACCTTTTGCCGTAACTGGTGGCTTACTCATACCTGTTTTCCCCGTGCGGTTTATTCATAGCTAAGTTCCTTATGTAAATCCTGTAAGCAATTTACCTGACCCATATCGCTATGTTTTAAAGCCAGAATTGTCGCCATGGCACCCGCCATAGTTGTAGTATAGAAGACCTTGTGTTGCAAAGCTGTTCTACGTATCGAATAAGAATCCGCAATCGCCTGTTTATCTTCTGTTGTATTCACGATCATATTAATTTGATCATTTTTCAGCATATCAACAATATGCGGTTGACCCTCTCTTACTTTATTCACGCTCTGACATTCAAGTCCCGTCTCCCTGATGGCTTTCGATGTCCCATGTGTGGCACATAAGGTAAAACCTAACTCAACCAGTTCCCTGGCGGCAATCACAGCAGCATCTTTATCCTCATTACGCACACTGATAAAAACCAGACCTGAATTGGGGATCACGTCTCCCGCAGCCAGCTGTCCTTTGGCAAAGGCTTCACCAAAGGTTCTGCCTACACCCATGACTTCACCGGTTGATTTCATCTCAGGTCCCAACAATGAATCAACCCCGGGGAACTTGATGAACGGGAACACAGATTCCTTCACAGAATAAAAATTGGCTTTTTTGGCCCTGGTGACTTTCTGCTCGGCAAGGCTTTTCCCAACCATGCAATTCACCGCAATTCTCGCCAGTGAAATGCCTGTTGCCTTGGAAACGAAAGGTACTGTTCTCGAGGCGCGGGGATTCACTTCTAGAACATAAATGTCGTCGCCCTGTATAGCGAATTGTGTATTCATCAAACCAATGACATTCAGGCCTTTGGCCATCGCGCGTACCTGTTCTTCAAGTTGTTCCTGGATACCTTCACTCAGACTATGTGGTGGTAAAGAACATGCCGAGTCACCAGAGTGCACACCGGCCTGTTCAATATGTTCCATGATGCCGCCAATCAAGACTTCTTCTCCATCACAGATGGCATCGACATCAACTTCGATGGCATCATTTAAAAATCTATCCAGTAACACAGGCGACTCATTGGAAACTGAAACTGCGGTGCTCATATAAGTTCGTAGATCAATCTCATTATAGACAATTTCCATAGCCCGCCCGCCCAGGACATAGGACGGTCTGACCACAAGTGGGTAACCAATTTCTTCTGCCAGCTTAACGGCCTGTTCGGTTTCCCTTGCGGTGCGGTTTGGTGGTTGTTTTAAATCCAGCTCTACCAATAATTTCTGGAAGCGTTCACGATCTTCAGCCAGATCGATAGAGTCTGGCGAGGTACCAATAATCGGTGCACCAGCAGCTTCTAACTCGCGCGCCAGTTTTAATGGTGTCTGTCCACCATATTGCACGATAACGCCATGTGGCTTTTCAATATCTATAATTTCCAGAACATCTTCCAGCGTTAATGGCTCAAAATACAAACGATCAGAGGTATCGTAATCTGTCGAAACCGTTTCTGGATTACAGTTCACCATGATGGTTTCATAGCCTGCTTCACGCATGGCTAGTGCTGCCTGAACACAGCAATAGTCAAACTCTATGCCTTGTCCGATACGGTTTGGTCCGCCGCCCAATACCATAATTTTCTGTTTATCAGTTGGTTCAGCTTCACATTCTTCTTCATAGGTGGAATACATATATGCTGTCGTTGCTGCGAATTCTGCTGCACAAGAGTCAACACGTTTAAACACAGGACGAATGTTATTTTTATGTCTGCTTTTTCTAATCGTTTGTTCTGTAACTTCAAGTAGTGTCGCTAAACGACTATCGGAAAAACCTTTACGTTTGAGTTGACGCAACCTGTCTGGCGCTAACGATTTTTTACCTTGCTGGATTATTGTTTTCTCTTCTGCGACAAGATCCTGAATCTGTGCCAGAAACCAGACATCAATCTTGCAGCACTGATAGACATCTTCAATGCTCATACCTCGACGAAAAGCATCTGCCACAAATAATAATCGTTCGCCTTTGGGGACGCGCATCTCTCTTTGTACACGTTCCAAAGCATCTTCATCATCAGAAACATCGGGCTCATTTAAACCATCCAGGCCTGTCTCAAGGCCACGTAATGCCTTCTGCAATGATTCCTGAAATGTTCTACCAATCGCCATCACTTCACCGACAGATTTCATCTGTGTGGTCAGACGATCATCTGCTTTTGGAAATTTTTCGAAGGTGAACCTCGGGATCTTGGTAACCACATAATCAATCGTAGGTTCAAAGGATGCAGGTGTTGCACCACCGGTAATTTCATTCTCCAGTTCGTCCAGGGTATAACCTACTGCCAGTTTTGCAGCGACTCTGGCTATCGGAAAACCAGTTGCCTTGGATGCCAATGCTGAAGAACGTGAAACACGTGGGTTCATTTCAATGACTATTAACTCACCGTTATCAGGATTCGTGGCAAACTGAACATTTGAACCTCCCGTTTCGACACCAATCTCACGCAGTACTGCAATCGATGCATCACGCATGATCTGGTATTCCTTATCCGTCAGCGTTTGTGCTGGCGCAATGGTAATTGAATCACCTGTATGTACACCCATGGGATCAAGATTTTCAATAGAACAAATAATGATGCAGTTATCTTTATTATCACGCACCACTTCCATTTCGAATTCTTTCCACCCAAGCACTGATTGTTCAAGCAGAACCTCTGATGTTGGAGATGCATCAAGTCCATGCTCACAAATCTCCAGAAATTCTTCATGGTTATAAGCGATACCTCCGCCAGTACCACCGAGTGTGAATGATGGTCGAATGATCGTTGGGAAGCCAATTTCTTTCTGGGCGTCTTTTGCCTGTTCCATATCATGGACCATCAGAGATTTTGGTGTAGCTAAACCAATTTCTGTCATCGCATCTTTAAACAACTGACGATCTTCTGCTTTATCAATGGCCTCTACAGAAGCACCAATGAGTTCAATATTGTATTTTGCCAGCACACCTTCACGATTTAGATCCAATGCACAATTTAATGCCGTCTGCCCGCCCATGGTCGGTAATATTGCGTCCGGGCGTTCTTTCTCGATAATCCTTTCTACAACTTGCCAATGAACCGGTTCGATATAAGTCGCATCGGCCATCTCCGGATCAGTCATAATCGTTGCCGGATTTGAATTCACCAATATGACACGATAGCCCTCTTCCCTTAGTGCCTTACAGGCCTGGGCTCCAGAATAATCAAATTCACATGCCTGCCCGATAATGATCGGACCTGCACCAATGATTAATATACTTTCTATGTCTGTACGTTTTGGCATAGGAGTTACTTTCTGGCTCGCATCAATTCAATAAAGTGTTCAAATAAAGGACGAACATCATGTGGTCCGGGACTCGCCTCAGGATGGCCCTGAAAACCGAACGCTGGAAGATCATTATGGTGTATGCCCTGAAGAGAGCCATCAAACAAGGAACGATGTGTAGCACGCAAAGTCTCTGGCAAGCTTGCCTCATCCACAGCAAAACCATGATTTTGACTGGAGATCATCACCCGCTGAGTTTCAAGACATTGTACTGGATGGTTCGCACCATGATGCCCGAACTTCATCTTGAGGGTTTTTGCCCCCATGGCCAGAGACAACAATTGATGACCAAGACAAATACCGAAGACAGGTATTTTGCCCGCCACAAGTTCACTAATTGCCGCAATCGCGTAATCACAAGGTTCAGGATCACCAGGACCATTTGAAAGAAAAACCCCATCAGGTTTTTTCACCAGAACTTCGCTGGCGGGTGTTTGCGCCGGGACAACCGTTATGTGACAACCTGACCCTGCAAGAATTCTTAATATATTTCGTTTCACGCCAAAATCGTAAGCGACCACATTCAAGATCGTTCTATTCGACGATTTATTGGCAGAAGTCACCTCAGGCAAGCCATGTTGCAAAGACCATGTGCCCTGAGACCATTCATACTTTTCAGACGTTGAAACAACTTTGGCCAGATCCGCACCCAACAAACCAGGGAAACCCTTGGCTGCATCAATAGCTGCTTGTTCATTTATCTTTCCTGCAACGATGCAGCCTTTTTGTGCACCCTTCTCACGTAGGATACGAGTGAGTCGACGTGTATCAATATCCGCAATCGAAATCACTTTATTTCGTTGCAGATAAACATCCAGAGATTCACTAGAACGCCAGTTACTTGCCTGCAAAGGTAAATCGCGAATCACCAGGCCACTGGCAAATATTTCACTGGATTCTTCATCTTCAGCATTGGTGCCAACATTGCCAATGTGCGGTTGGGTCAGAGTAACAATCTGTTGGCAATAAGAGGGATCTGTCAGAATTTCCTGATATCCGGTGATTGCAGTATTGAAAACGACTTCGCCTACGGTTTGCCCGTCAATACCAATGGATTTACCATAGAAAAGGCTGCCATCTTCTAATGCCAGCAACGCCGTGTGATTCAAAAAATTCCTCCGGACACAATAAAAAGGGAGCAACCAGAGGGGTTACTCCCAGCAATTCAGATGCCCTGAATTCTACTTGAGATCGCCCTGTTTTGTCTATGCAAGGCGGAGAATTGATTTTAGAGAAATAGAGTGATTTTTAATCAATAATATACACAATGACAAAAGCATATCCAATCTGTCGCAAGGAAGATATTCCAGAGAATGGTTCTAAAGGGTTTTCTCTTGAAGCGCATTCAGGCGAAATCGAATTTTTCGTCGTCCGTAGAAATAATCACTACTTTGCCTATGTGAATTCATGCCCGCATACGAATATCAATCTGGAATGGTTGCCAGATCAATTTCTGGATAGTAATAATGAATTGATCCAATGCTCACTACACGGGGCAAAGTTTAATATTGAAGATGGCCTGTGTATTTTCGGCCCCTGCCTGGGCAAAAAATTAAAGTCACTCGAAATTCGCACTGAAGACGATCACCTGCAGTTGATTACAGACTATTGAAAAAATGACTAGCCCTGATGCATTCCTAATCATCCAGGGGTATCGGAGGGACAATATTAGTGTCACTACTATATTCCAGATTTTCGTATGGTATTTTACCGGTAGGTAGCTCGTCTGTAATCTGCCACTGACCATTTTCGTCCTGCCACTTATATACCTGCGTTTTTGTCGGAGCCGGTTCAAGTGGCGTGCCTTTTACCCACGGCTGCCAAACATCAGGATTAAGATATAAATATGCTCCTGCACCTGATAACACGATTAACAATATAATAATAAATTTCATTTATTCAAAACCTGCTGAAAGATTATTTCGCCTATTTTTTCATAGGGTTATTGCATTTATCTCATATTTTCCTTGTAATTGTCATTAAATACGTCAAATATTGGGATCTTCAGGTATTTAATAAGACATATTAAGGACATATCATCGTTCGGGGGACTGAAGTACATTAGTTTAAATACCTCTGAAGCAATTTTTTGCGGCGGTTGTATATGAGTAACAAAAAAAGCAAACACCATTTAAATTCGCTAAAGCCGGGCCACCAAATTCACTGGTATGAAATCATTGAAATTCTGGGAGAGGGCGGATTTGGGATCACTTATCTCGCCCGGGATATCAACCTCAACCACGAAGTTGCGATAAAAGAATATATGCCCTCTGAACTGGCGACACGTAAGGATGACGGATCAGTGCAGCCCATATCTTCTGAAAAAAAAGAATCCTATCAGTGGGGGCTGGAACGTTTCCTTGACGAAGCGAAAACCATTGCCCAGTTCCAACATCCAAATATCGTCAGAGTCCGTAGTGTCTTCGAAGCAAAGAACACTGCTTATATGGTCATGGACTACGAAATGGGTGAAAGCCTTCATGAAATATTAATGCGCAGAAAAACGCTTGATGAAGAAGATATAAAAAATATCATCTTACCCATTATCGATGGCATCAGGATCGTTCACGCTGCCGGAATCATCCATAGAGATATCAAACCAGCAAATATCTTCCTCAGAATTGATGGGGATCCCGTATTACTGGATTTTGGCTCAGCCCGCGAATCTCTCGGTCTTACTGAGCAATCAATGACCAGTATTGTCTCCAGAGGATACGCACCGATAGAACAACATAATACCGGGGACGAACTACAGGGTTCATGGACAGATATCTATTCGCTTGGCGCAACCCTATATCGCTGCATTGCAGGCGTGCCTCCATCGGATGCCATTGACAGAAGTTCATCCATCAGCCTTGCATCAAGAGATACCTATGTTTCCGCTTTGGAATTTGGCCAGGGTCGATATTCAGAAGGCTTACTTAAAGCTATTGATGATGCCATGCAATTTAAGCTGCAAGACAGACCACAAAATATTACTGAATGGCAACTCAGCTTTGGTGAAGAACAAACAAATAATTCATTGAGTGACACAATTCAACCAGATACGGATGCAACAGACATGTTGAGTGCGGCACTACAGGCCGCTGATAGTGGTGATGTATCTGCCATTTCCAACCTTGGATTTATGTATGTCAAAGGAATTGGTATTGAAAAAAATGAAGAGGATGGTGTGAAGTGGTATCGCAAAGCTGCTGAACTTGGTCATCTAACATCGCAATTTAATTTAGGCGTCATGTACGCAAAAGGTCGTGGTGTAGAACAAAATTATGTTGAATCATTAAAGTGGTACAAGATGGCAGCAGAACAAGGTGACTTAACGGCACAGGCAACGATAGGCATGATGTATGCGAAGGGAATCGGTTGTAAAAAGGATAGCGAAGCTGCTCGGCGCTGGTACCAGAAAGCCGCCTCCAAGGGTGATGTTAATGCCCAGTACAACCTTGGAAATATGTACGCAAAAGGTATTGGCGCAGATGTCGATGAATCCGAAGCATTCCGTTGGTATCAACAAGCCGCAGAACAAGACCACCCAAATGCTCAATTGAATCTGGCTTACATGTATGGAAAAGGTCAGGGCATTGAACGCGATGATACAAAATCCTTTGAATGGTATAAAAAAGCTGCTGAGCAAGGTCATCCAAATGCCCAATTCAATCTGGGAGTTATCTATGCGAAAGGTAGAGGGACAGATCAGGATACAGTCTTATCAAAGGAATGGTACGAAAAATCAGCTGATCAGGGCAACGAAAATGCACAGCGCGCATTAAAAAGATTATAATTTGCTGACAGGATGAAAATAACAACTTAAGCTAGCTTGAATATACACATCAATTGGAGATAGCAGCATGGCAGATAGAGACGACATGAAACATCGTGATATGTCAGACGAGACGCGCATTCAATTTCGCAGAAGTGAAATAGTAGAGAAAGATACAGTCTATACCGCAGCCTCTGAAATTTATGCCGCCTTCATAGGCCAGGGGATGGTCAACGATGACAATAGTAAGGAGATGATGAAAAAATCAGTCGGACAGGCAATTGACCTGGCACTGGTGACGGACATGATGGTGGCAACAGCTGGCGACAGAGGCCAATCATTTTAGTGTAGAACTGGCAAACGTATTCTTATAGCTAAACCCCAGGATTTCCAGTTCCAGATCACCTGCGGGTCTTTCCCAAATAACAACATCCCCAGCTTTCTTGCCAACAAGTCCGCTCGCCAGAGGTGAAATCCAGCTAATCTGTCCTTGTTCAGGTTCTGCTTCGTCCTCTCCTACTATCGTGAAAATATATTCCTGGTCATTTTCGTCTAGTAATTTAACTGTTGCACCAAAACGAATTTCTTGTGATTCCTGATTAGATACATCGACAGGGATCGCACACTGTATGCGTTTTTCCAGATAACGCAGTTTAGCTTCAATAGGTTTTATGCGATTTTTTGCAGAAAGATCATCTTCCTTTTTGAGTAAACTCTGTTCTTGTCTTAATGCATCGACTGTGGACTTCATTTTTTTCAAACCATTTGTAGTCATGTAGTTTGGATGATCGCTCTGTGGGCGTTCAGGCAAATCAGTGTCTGCCTGATCTCCATCCGGTTCTTTAACAAATGCACGACTCATAATTTCATTCTCAGTAAATGTTACCCTTTCCCTATTAAATCAAAATTGGCAAATCAATCTGGTAAATACATTTTTTTCTTATCTAGTTTATAACTCCATGGCAGATCACTGTTCTTCCAACCATTAAGTATGCGCTTGCCATTCTTCGCCGTGTCACCCTCATAACC
>JAKZTI010000006.1:0-9495 GCA_047517145.1 Gammaproteobacteria bacterium | reverse complement strand
GCCATTTATTACTCTTATATGTGGTGCAACCTTCGAGGCAATAAAATGCGCCGCGCCGCTGTTTGCATGACGAACGATAAACATATCGCAATGCATGGCTTCCAGTGTTTGCAGCGTATCTGAAAGGGTTTCGCCTTTTTTGGTTGCCGAGCTAAGGATATTCAGATTCAGTACATCGGCAGAAAGTCTTTTCGCAGCCAGTTCAAAAGTTGTTCGTGTTCGTGTGCTGGGTTCGAAGAACAGGTTGGCGATTGTAATGCCGCGTAACAGTGGGACTTTCTTTACGGCACGTTCACTGACAGCAGCAAATGACTCGGCATAATCAAGAATTTCAAAAAGCAGGGAACGGTCAATACCTTCGATGGTAAGAAAATGTTTGAGTCGACCTTGGGCGTCGAGTTGAATATTGTTTCCTGTCATTCCGTCCCGGTTATTTCCAGAGTCAGATCCCCACAGTTATCACCTGTCGGGTTTTCTGCGGCGCAGAGTTTAACATGTTCTCCGGGTTTTAGTGCTAAACTTTTACCAACAAAATCTGCCTTTATAGGAAGTTCATGTGAACCGCGATCAATAAGAACGGCCAGGCGGACGCTGGCAGGACGACCATAATCAAAGATTTCATTCAATGCTGCACGGATTGTTCGACCAGTGTGCAGTACATCATCCACCAATAAAATATGTTTATCTTCGACATCAAAAGGTAATTTTGAAGGGGTGACTTGTGGATGTGTGCCGATACGGCTGAAGTCATCGCGATAAAAGGCGATGTTGAGTTTGCCTAACGGGTGCTGAAGCTTCAGTCCCTTATGTAGTCTTTCTGCAATCCATACACCGCCTGTGTGAATTCCGATCATCAATAATTCAGATAAATCTTTCGCTGCTATTGTGGTTTTTACCTCGGCGAGCATTTCATCAATACATTGATCAACATTTGTCACGTCATCATTCATTTTTCATTTCGGGTGATTTTTGTGGGGCGATCTTATCATGATTCTCGGCAAACCATGTTTCCAGAATGGCCTGTGCAGCAACCGGATCCAGATCAGTTGTTTTGCCTGTGCGTTGCGCGGCTTCAAACGACGATAAACGTTCGTCAATACCATACACTGGTAGATGAAAACGCCCGTGTAACTGACGCATAAATTTTTCGGAGGCAATAGTCATTTCCTGAACTTCATCCATCATGTTCAGTGGTACGCCTACGATCAGTGCATCCGGTTGCCATTCTTTTATTAATCGTTCGATATCTTTCCAGTCAGGCTTATTATTACTATTTTTAACCGTCTTCAGTGGGTTGGCGGTTTGAGTAATAGTTTGGCCTACTGCAACACCGATACGCCTGGTGCCAAAGTCGAAACACAAAAGCGTATTTATTTCACGCGTGTCCGACATCTGGTGAGAGTTGATCTATATTGATACCCAAAAGACTGGCCGCTGAATTCCAGCGTTGTTCTACGGGTGTGTCGAAGATGATACGCGACTTTGCAGGACCGCTTAACCAGAAATTGTCCTGTATCTCTTTTTCCAACTGACCTGCAGACCAGCCCGCGTAACCCAGCGCGATAAATGAATTTTCTGGTCCCTCTCCTTTGGCAATGGCATTGAGAATATCCAGCGAGGTGGCAATCCCTATTTGATCATTTACCTTCAGCGACGAATCCCAGTCCTTATCATATTTATGTAAAATAAAACCTCGATCAGATTGCACCGGGCCACCATCATAGATGGGTGTGTCTTTAGCAATGTCGTCTTCAAAGCTAATATCCATTTGTTCCAGAACTTCTCCGAGCACCAGATCCAGCGGTTTATTGATGACGATCCCCATGGCACCTTCTTCATTGTGAGAGCAGATGTAAGTCACGGTATGGTAGAAATTGGGGTCATTTAGCCCTGGCATGGCTATCAGGAAATGATGCGTAAGATTCATTGAATCCATGTACCTAGTATCTTTAACTACGGGGCAAACTACAAGCAGGAATTTTATCTAAAACGATGGCTACTAAGGAATTGCCATGTGCGTGTGATGTGCAGGATATCTGTTTCCTCACGAATATGGTCCGGGAATGGCGAATAGGGAGAAGCAAGCTTAACGATACGGATGGCAGCATCATCAAGCACCTTATAACCTGAAGAACGTCGAATAGTGATTTGATTGATTGAACCATCATCATTTAAAGCAACATCAAGAATTAAACTGCCTGATAATTTCTTTTTACGAGCAGCGTCGGGATAGTTTAAATTTCCCACCCGTTCTACTTTGGCGCGCCATGCTTCCATATAGGAGGCATATTTATATTCTTTTGTACTCGCAGAAATAAATTTTCTTCTCGGGCGTTCGGCTTTTGCCTGAAGTTTACGTCTTATCTGGGCGCTCAGTGATGCTATCTTGAAGCTATTCGTCATCAGCGCTGTTGCGCTGGGTGTCGGAGGTAATGCCGGTTTTTCCGGTACTTGCCTGTCACGCACATTTTCATCAGGTATTTGTTGTTTGGCTACTTCTTCAGCTGGCTTGGCTTTTTCATCTTTTACGTCTATTTTTTCTGCCAGTCTTTCCTCTGCATCGATAGTCTCAACGGCAATTTGTTCTGCAACTTCATTAGGCTCTGGTTCTGTTTCAGCAATAATTTCAGGTGCATCTGCTGCAGATTCGGCAGGAGGTTGCGATTCTATGGGTGGTGGTGCGGCAATCTCAGGCTCTTCATGAGGGAATGGTGCAGGTAAAGGTGTTGAAGGGCTTTCTGCTTCTGCCAAATCACCACCACCTTGAAGACTTGCCTGCGCAAGGATTTTTGCATCTTCAGGGGGTTCGCTTTGTTGTTGGACGAGAATAATTTCCATCGTCTCGTAACGGGGTGGCGGTATATCTTCTGGGGCAAATGTGACCCCCAGTACAAGAATGCCATGTGCCATGACGGCGAGACAAAATGTCAGACCGAAACGATCTGTTGGTGTTATCAGTGGTTTAGCCCGCATATTGCACGAGTACGCTATAAATTAGGATGAATTGGTTACGAAATAACAAATTTAACATTTTCAGAAGATGGGTAGTTTGTCATCATAAATTTCGCTTAGCGAGCCCTCACCGGTTCTGATGTATTTTGCGTGTACATGCTCTCTCCACCAGAGCTACGACTATGGTTGCGGTCGCGAGCACGCGCAAAATACATCAGCCCTGCGTGATCATCTCACCAACTCGTGCAAAATGTGGCCTGACCGCTGCTATTATCAATACATCAGTTTCCTGTTAGCGCTTCAAAATAAAATATTTAATAGCTGCTTAAGCTGTTGCAATCTTTTGTTCAATCGTATCTATCAAGCTACCTGCAATATTGAGATTATATATTGTATCAAGTTCCCTGATACAGGTTGGACTGGTGACATTAATTTCAGTCAAGTAATCACCAATCACGTCGATGCCGACAAACAACAAACCCTTGTCTTTTAAAACAGGTGCCAGTTGCTCGCATATCCACCTGTCTCTGCTGGTTAATTCAACGCCTTTTGCTGATCCTCCTGCCGCCAGGTTGCCGCGAATCTCACCTTCTTTTGGGATACGGGCTAATGCGTAGGGGACGGGTTCTCCGTTGATAATCAGGATGCGTTTATCCCCATGGATGATTTCCGGAATAAATTGCTGAACCATGACATGTTTAGCGCCATTGTCTGTCAGTGTTTCAATAATAACATTGGTATTCTGATCGGAGTGCTGGATCCTGAAGATTGAAGCTCCTCCCATACCATCCAGAGGCTTGAGGATGATGTCCCTATGTTCATCCAGAAAAGCGTGTATGTGTTCTGATTTTCTGGCAACCAGCGTCGGTGTGGTACATTGTGGAAACCAGCTAACAAATAATTTTTCATTGGCATCACGCAGAGATGCCGGATCATTGACAACCAAAGTTCCTTGCCGATGAGCTAATTCCAGCAAGTAGGTTGAATAAATGTACTCCATATTAAAAGGCGGATCTTTACGCATGAGGATGACATCAAGATCAAATAATGACAGTGTCGTTGCATCATGAAACTGATACCAGCGAGAAGCTTCATCTTCCACAGTCATTCTGCGCGTCGTTGCACTTGGAATATCGTTGACAAGAAACAGATCATCCATTTCCATATAGTAAATATCCCAATCTCTGGATTGAGCCTCAAGCAGCATGGCAAATGAGCTGTCTTTTGCAATATTTATCCCACTGATGGGATCCATGATAATGCCCAGTTTCATAATTCTATTTTCATCATCTATTAATCATCTGTCATAATAACATTCTAACCATTGTTGAGCCTGGTAAAAATGTCGTTAACAAAAATAAGCATTGCAACCCGGAAAAGCCCGCTGGCATTGTGGCAAGCAGAGCATGTAAAGGCTCAGCTTCAACAACATCATTCCGAGCTTGAAGTCGAACTGGTGAGCATGCAAACGCAGGGTGATCGAATACTGGACAAGCCCTTGTCATTGGTCAGTGGTAAAGGCTTGTTCACCAAAGAGCTTGAACAGGCCTTATATGATCACCAGGCAGATATTGCCGTGCACTCGATGAAAGACGTGACTATTGATATGTCGAAGGGACTGCAATTACCCGTAATTCTAAAACGTGAAGATCCGCATGATGTAATTATCTCAAAGATATGCAAAAGAATAAGTGATTTACCTCAAGGGGCAGTCATTGGTACATCCAGCCTACGCAGAAAATGTCAATTAAAGGCGTGGCGTGGCGATCTGAATATTAAAGATCTTCGCGGCAATGTTGGCACGCGTCTGAAGAAACTTGATGAAGGAGAATATGATGCCATTATTCTGGCAGCAGCAGGAATGATGCGATTGGGTCTTGAAGATCGCATCAGTGAAGTCATTTCAACGGATATTATTTTGCCCGCGATCGGTCAGGGTGCAATCGGTATTCAGATGAGAACAGGAGATGATGATGTCATGGAAAAAATTTGTTTACTCAATCATGAAACAACACAGCAACAAGTTGAGGCAGAGCGCGTAGTCAGCAGGCATTTGTATGGAGGTTGTCAGTTACCCATTGCGGCCTATGCTGAGATAGATCGGGAACAGATCAATATAATTGCCATGGTTGGGCGTGTAGATGGGAGTGAGATTATTAAGGACTCGGTAAATGGAAATCTGCAGGATCGAGAAGCCCTGGGATTACAACTTGCCGAAACTTTACTGAAAAATGGTGCTGACGACATACTCAAAGAATATTTGCATGACTAAAGTACTCGATGGCGTAAAGGTTCTTGTTACTCGACCGGAACAGCAGGTGGAAGCACTTTGCGAAGCAATCGAAAACCTTGGCGGCAGGGCGATTTGTTTCCCGGTGATTGAAATAACACAAAGCGAAAATCTACTGGCTGCAAAAACTATTCTGGAAAATATTCCTCAATACGATATCGGGATCTTTATTAGCAGGAACGCTGTTGATTGGACAATGAAATTGTTGGGCGAAAAAACGTCAACTCTGGATAAGCTGACTTTGATCGCAATTGGCGCAGCAACAGCAAAAATACTTAAGCAAGTTTCATCAGCACAGGTTGTTACAAATAACGGTGTAAATAGTGAAGCCTTGCTTGAACTAGATGCACTGAGTGCCGATGTGATTCATGGTAAGAAAATTATTATCTTTCGTGGTGAAGGTGGACGTGAATTCCTGGCGAAAATGCTAAGAGAAAGAGGCGCGAAGGTTGACTATGTGGAAGTCTACCGTCGTAATTGTCCGGAATACAGTAGAGATGTGATAAATGAACATTGGTCATCAAGTAAACCTGATGTAGTTATCGTTACCAGTAATAATGGGCTAGAGAAGTTATTTTCTCTACTAGATAAGAAACAGCGGAATTTATTATTAAGCAAACAATTAGTTGTTATGGGTGAGCGGATGCTGGATTTTTCAATTGATCTTGGTTTTACCAGGCCACCAATTCTTGCTGAAGAAAACAGCGATGAAGGTATACTCAAGGCTATAGTGAAATGGGCTGCTTCGAAGTGAGCTATTTCGACACGGGCCGGAGAGATAAAGAATGAGTGATGAAGACAACAAACTGATATCTGAAGATGAGGTAGAAAACCAGAGAGCAGAATTGACTGATAATACAGATGGTAAATCCACGAAAAAGAGATGTCGTGGTCGTTCATTTGCTTTGATCTTTTTGATTTTAATCGGCGGCTTGATTGGATGTGGTTACTATCTCTGGAAAGAACTACAGCAAACCGGGGCTGATCTGGCTGAAGTAGAAAAAAGTGTACAGGCACGATCTAGGCTGACGACTGGAACTATTGCAGCCATGGATGATGCAATTAGGAAACTGGAACATAAACAAGTTGAGCAGTCGGATGCACTGGCATCACTCTATCGGGACACACAGGGCAAAAACGAAGACTGGGCCATCGCGGAGGTCGAGTACCTGTTAATTATCGCTATGCATCGTTTGTTACTGGAGGGAGATGTCATAACGGCATTGGCGGCAATGGAGGCTGCAGATCTCAGGCTCAAAGGCCTTGGAGATCCAGGGCTATTGCCTGTAAGGCAGCAACTGGTATCAGACATGAATCAGTTGCGAGCTGTCAATCATGCAGACATCGCGGGTATGGCTATATATCTGGCGGAGTTGGTTGACCTTGCTGCCGATCTTCCGTTGAACTCGGAAGTGATTACAAAGGCAGACGCGGCACTTTCAGCAGATGAAAATCAGATTGATGAAGGGCTAGCTGCCGATCCAATATGGAAAAAAGTCCCACGCCTGCTGTGGCAGGAAATAAAGAGCCTGGTTGTTATCAAACGTTCAGGAGAAGCCAGGCAGGTCATATTGCTGCCTGGTGAAGAATATTTTCTAACACAGAATCTCAGACTGGAGCTGGAAAGTGCAAGACTGTCTGTACTACGTGCGGATTCAGGAAACCTGCGTGCCTCTGTAGTTCTCATACAATCATGGTTACGTCAGTATTTTGATACCAACGATTCAGCAGTGATAAATGTGATGGAAACACTGGATCGAATGCAGGCAATTGAATTGAAACCTGCATTGCCAGATATCAGTTCATCTGTGGAAACTTTACGGGCGTATCTTCGTGGTATCGCCAATTCAGAAGAAAGCGAAGCAGCGAGTGCAGAAGAGATTCCAGAATAGTGAGATTGCTCGCCTTAATTATCATTTCATTGTTGCTGGCAGCGGGCATTAGTAACTATGCCGAGCATGATGCCGGACAAATGATAATTACTATTTCTGGCTGGACAATACAAACAAGTTTCAGTTTTTTTATTATCTTAATCGTTGTTATATTTCTGCTGTTACATTTCCTGTTGCGGCTGTTAAGCCGTTTCTGGAATATGCCCAGCCAACTTGGCAGTTGGAAGAAAGACAGGCACCAGAGATTATCTGAAAAATATTTATCACGTGGTTTAATGGCGCTGGTTGAGGGCAACTGGAATAAAGCTGAAGTTTCCCTGACCAAAGGGGCCCCGCATAGCAAATCACCATTGGTTAATTATCTGGCGGCTGCTCGAGCCGCACAGCAATTAGGTGCAGTGGACAGGCGAGATGGTTATTTAATGCAGGCCTATAAAGATGATCCCGATGCAGAAGTTGCCATTGGTCTGGTACAGGCAGAATTGCAAATCAAGCATCAGCAAACAGAACAAGCGCTAGCGACATTGACACACTTGCATGATCAAAAACCCAAACAGGATCAAGTCAAAAAAATGTTGTTGCATACCTATGCCGAGCTTGAGGATTGGGATGCAATGCTGGAATTATTGCCCAAGGTACAACGTGCAGGTATTTTACCTCGCGAACAAATTCAGGCAAAACAACTGGAAGCCTATGGCGGTTTATTGAAAAAAGTGAGCATGGGAGGGGATAAAGAAAAACTAAACAATGCCTGGTCAAATATCCCGAGAAAATTACGTGCCCAATATCACCTGATTGAGGTTTACACAGAAGAAAAACTGAAACTTGCTGATGCATCAGACTGCGAACCACTAATTCAAAAGGCATTAAAAAAACAATGGGATATTGCATTGCTTGGTTTATACGGTTTGGTAGAAGGCAAAGACATAGCCAGGCAGCTAAAGTTTGCTGAAAGCTTTTTGTCCGGTCACGCAAGAGAACCTGTTTTATTGTTAACATTAGGCAGGCTGAGTGTCAAAAATAAACTCTGGGGCAAGGCGAGAACCTATCTGGAAGAGAGTATTGAAATCAACCCACTTCCAGAAGCCTATCGGACGCTGGCCTCTGTTCTGGATGAACTTGGTGAGCATGGAGCGGCGGCGGTTCAATATCAAAAGGGGCTGGAGTTGGCGACGGCGGGGGTTGTTGATGGTGGGGTGAAGTTGTTGGAGCAATCTGATTAATCGTTCTTTAATAAGAAACAGAACCAATCAACTGGTGGCAAACTCGAAGGAATCAGAATAGATATATTCTGCGGAGAGGCCGCGTTCGACGAAGGAATCGAGGACGGCATGCACCATCGGTGGTGGGCCGCAGGTGTATACTTCGTAGCCTGAGACATCTTGGATATCTTCGAGGATGGCGTTGTGGACGAAGCCGGTTCTGCCTTGCCATTTGTCTCCATCTTCAAGTTCTGAAAGTACCGGGGTGTATTCGATGTGGTCGTGTTCGTCGGCCCAGCTTTGTGCGATTTGATTCAGGTAGAGATCTTCTTCTTTTCTTGCACCCCAGTAGAAATAAATCGGGCGCTTGTCACCCAGATATAATGCATGTTCGATGATGCCTTTGATGGGGGCGAAGCCGGTTCCGCCCGCAACCATAATCATGGGTCGTTCTGAATCTTCTCTGAGAAAAAAAGTTCCTAGTGGTCCTTCAAATCTTAATAGTGTGCTTTCTTTTAATTCGTGAAAAGCATATTCCGAAAATAAACCACCATCATAATGTCGTATATGTAATTCCAGGCAATCGTCATTATGTGGAGCGTTCGCCAGTGAAAATGATCGTTTCTTGCCTTCACGTAATAACAGGTCAATATATTGTCCGGCGAGGAATTGTAGACGTTCGCTCTTCGGTAATTTCAAAAGCAAACGTATGACGTCGTGGTTAAGGTGATCAATCTCTGTGACACGACAGGGTAGTTTGCGAATAGCAATCTCACTGACCTGGTCGATCTCCTTTGCTTCGATAATGACATCTGATTCAGGGACGGCCTGACAAAAAAGCACGTAACCTTCCTTGCTTTCCTGTTCAGAAATAGCTGTCACTTCATTCTGATAATGAATCTTGCCTTCGATTAATTTTCCTTTACAGGATCCACAAGCACCATTTCGACAACCATAAGGGAAGCTGTGACCATGTTCGAGTGCAGATTCAAGAATAGTTTTGTTGTCGTCTGCTGGAAATGATTCCTTGCTCGATTCAATAATAATTTTGAATGACATAATATTAGACAGAAAATTTAGTTAAAGTGGGCTGAAGCTATGGTAATAAATTTACGGCAGACTTCTTTTGCTGGTTAGCCACTTTAATAAAGGTTGCCAC
>JAKZTI010000005.1:0-36525 GCA_047517145.1 Gammaproteobacteria bacterium | reverse complement strand
GTGCCTAACAGTGCATCGACAATCACATCACATTTACCCAGATCTGCTTTGCTAAAAATCTTCGGTTTTAAACCACCGACAAGACAATTTTCGGCAGCCAGTAAGGCATCACCCGCGAGTTTTGCATGATCACCAACTTGCTGGAGTTTAACAGCAAGTCCATCGTCCTTTGCAAGTCTCGCCAGAATATAACCATCACCACCATTGTTACCTGGACCACAGAGTATGAGAATAGTTTTTGCGGCAGGCCATTTGGTACGCATCAATTGATAGGCAGCATCCCCTGCTCTTTCCATCAAGGTGATACCAGGAATAGAAAATTCCTCAATAGCGATACGATCCAGCTCTCGAACTTGTGCCGCGGTATACAGCTTCTTTGGCAAAGATAATTTATTTAAGGACATCAATACCCAAACTACTTGGAAATGTAGGTTTCAGCTGATGAAAAAATGCTCCCGATAAAACTTTAATTCATCAATGGAATCACGTATATCTTGCATAGCGAGATGTTCTGAACGTTTATCAAATTTCGGTTTATCTGGATACCAGCGCGTTACCATTTCCTTGACCGCACTCACGTCGAGATTCCGATAATGAAAATACTGTTCCAGTTGTGGCATTAAACGGTGTAGAAATCGGCGATCCTGGCAAATACTATTGCCACACATGGGAGAAACCCCTGCTGGAACGAACTTTTTAAGGAATTCCAGGGTCGTACTCTCTGCATCGGTAGCGGAATAAGGGCTTTCCATTACCCGTTTTACCAGACCGGATTTGTTATGCTGATGGGTGTTCCATTCATCCATAGCACCCAGTGTTTCTTCTGCCTGATGCACAGCAATGACAGGTCCCTCGTCGAGAATATTTAATTCGGAGTCAGTAACAATTGTTGCAACCTCAATGATATAATCATTATCAGTGTCCAGACCGGTCATTTCCAGGTCAATCCAGATGAGATTATTTTGCGATGAAGTCATTAAGTGTCCTTATTTGCTTTGACAATGAGCATTCTACCCATAATATGTGCTGCCTGAAATAGGACAAGTAGTTATAGAGAACAGAAAATTATTGAAATTATGAATGAATTTACCTACGTATTCCTTTTTGCATTGGCGCTGAGCATAGCTGTTCAGTTACTACTCGGCTGGAAACATATCAGTCATGTTCGCTCACATAGCAAAAAAGTTCCTGATGCCTTTGCAGGCAAGATTCCACTGAAAGCACATCAAAAAGCCGCTGCCTATACCCAGGCAAAAGTTAAGACGGGTTTTTTTGAGTTATTACCTGCAACAATTTTCCTTTTGATCTGGACGCTGGGCGGTGCTTTGCAAATGCTTGATGCCAGCTGGCGTTCTCTGGAATTATCAGAACTTTGGACAGGCACAGCATTTTTGCTTTCAGTGGTTGCCATTATGTCGCTTCTGGATTTGCCCATGTCAGCCTATCGCACTTTCCGTATCGAACAAAAATTTGGCTTTAATAAAATGACCGTGCGTATTTTTATCATGGACATTATTAAAAATACGACTGTAGGGTTTCTGATTGGCGCACCGTTATTGGTGCTAGTCCTTTGGATCATGAATGCATCGGGAACTCTATGGTGGATATATGTATGGATGACATGGTTTGGATTCAGCCTGTTTATGATGTGGGCTTATCCAAGTTTCATTGCCCCTCTGTTTAATAAATTTAAACCACTGGATGAAGGTGAATTAAAAGATCGTATTGAAAATCTGCTGACACGTAATGGCTTTACCTGTAATGGTATTTTTGTCATGGACGGTTCAACACGCTCAACACATGGCAATGCCTATTTCACCGGTCTTGGTGCAAATAAACGCATCGTCTTTTTTGATACATTGATTGATGAGTTAAGTCATGATGAGATTGAAGCCGTTCTGGCACATGAGCTTGGGCATTTTAAATGTAACCACATTAAGAAACGCATGGCTATCATGGGCGCATTGTCGCTTGCCGGACTTGCCCTGCTCGGTTGGTTAATTAACCTGCCCTGGTTTTATCAAGGGCTAGGAATTTCAACGCCATCAAATTACATGGCCCTATTATTGTTCGTCATGATATCGCCAGTATTCACTTTCTTCCTGCAACCGATCTTTTCATTCACATCGCGTAAGCACGAATTTGAAGCAGATGATTTCGCAGCAGGGCAGGCACAGGCTGAACATTTAATTCATGCACTGGTTAATCTCTACAAAGAAAATGCCAACACGCTGACACCTGATCCGCTGTATTCAGCTTTTTATGACTCGCATCCACCCGCACCTGTCAGAATTGCACATCTCTCTGAAATGTCTTCATGAGTCGTTGGCAATCAATATTAATATGTGTGTTTTTATTGATACCTTTAACTGCAACATATGCTGAAGATATTAGTCTTGGCAAAGAACTACATCAGGAGAGTTGCCTTGAGTGTCACAAACCTGAACTTTATGAACGAGCAGATAGAACAGTTAAGACACTGAAGCACTTACGTTCACAGGTTTTATTTTGTGCAGTAAATAACGATGTGGAATGGTTTGACGAAGAAATCGATGATGTTACGGCTTATTTAAATGCGTTTTATTACCTTTTTAATATGAAATAACTACTTCAGCATTTAAGATGTCAATCGACACCACAAATCCAATGTCTGCTTAAGACTGAAAGCGGACGTCCAGTAACGATCAAGCTCACCCGCCGACGTAGGAGGTCGGGTGGAGTGCCTGGTTAGCTGTTTTCCTCTGGATCACAAAATTATCGATTGCACGCTACTGAAGAACAGTGATTGGGTCCGTGAATAATTTTGAATTCGGAATGAGTACCTTGTTCCCCTCGGAATCAAGTTCCGTATATCGTAGGTCAATAGAAATAACAATGCCCTCGTAACCCGATATCTTTATGCGGTTTCCTATCTCGAATGGTCGATATAGCAATATGAGGATGCCAGAGAGAAGATTGGAAATAGTATCTTTCAGAGCAAAGCCAAGTGCAAATCCCGTCAAACCAAGACCGGCGACAAGCGCGGATACATTAATACCTAAGGTACCAAGCGCAGTAACAAAGCCAAAGATTATAAGTGTAATATTACTTGTACGAGCAAGTAGGGAAGTAAGATTGCCATCTAATTTCAATCGCTCAGCGGTACTAGTGATTATTCTTTTTAATATTTTCGCAAGGATAAAGAAAATGACGAAAATGACGACAACTCCGATTACTCTCGGCAACCAAAGAGTCGCTTCATCAAGCAAATATTGTACTAGATTTTCCACAGTTTACTAACCTCCGGTTGTCATTCTCAAATAAATAGCTAACTAGTTAATAAGCAGTCCTTTAAAGGACGCGTTATTTTTTCTTATATACTTAACCAAAAGGACACACTTATTGGATATTAAAGGGGTAAAGCGCGTCCTTTTCTGTGAATATTCCATTCGTTTTATATTACCTAGATATTGGTAAAAGTGAATACAAATGCTCACTATTCCCCAAATGGGGTATGAATATCTATTTTCCCTAACGTCCGCTTTCGCTGGAAAACAGACGTTGAGTTAATTACCGAATAGGAGCTTTTATGTTACCAGGGGAAGATAAAAAATTAGAGTTCCCGTCTGCCGGCCATGGCATGTGAGATTGTCCGACTATTAACATATTCCAGGCCACCGCCCATAGGGATGCCATGTGCAATCCGTGTGACCTTTAGATTACGTTTTCTTACCATTTCACCAATAAAATGTGCAGTCGCCTCACCTTCCACTGTGGTACTTGTCGCCAGGATCACTTCTTCAATCTCACCTTCATCAAACAACTGGCCTAGCTCAGGCAAACCAATTTCATCTGGCCCAATACCATCCAGTGGTGAAAGATGACCTATCAGGACAAAGTACAACCCCCGATAGTCTGATTGTTCTATGGAAGCGACATCCGCCGGGCTTTCGACCACGCACATCAAGGCACGATCACGTTTGTGACTGGCGCATAATGGACAAATTTCTGTCTCACTGAAGGTTCGACAACGCTGACAATGACCTATCGAGTCCATGGCGTCATTCATAGAAGCTGCGAGTTTACGTGCACCATCCCTGTCTCTTTCCAGCACATGGTAAGCAATGCGTTGTGCAGATTTTTTACCAATGCCCGGCAAGCAACACAACGCTTCTATTAAGTGAGTTAATTTGGGAGATTCAATCATTATTAAAAAGGTAACTTCATCCCGGCGGGTAAATTCATTCCCGCAGTTAGACCGGACATTTTTTCCTGTGTCATATTTTCTACACGACGATTTGCATCATTAACTGCAGCTGCGATCAGGTCTTCCAACATATCCTTATCATCTCCTAATAATGTAGGATCGATGCTTACATGTTTGACATCATGTTTACCTGTCATAGTGATCTTGACCAGACCTGCACCTGATTCTCCTGTAACTTCCATACTGGCAATCTCTTCCTGCGCCTTCTGCATATTTTCCTGCATCTGTTGCGCTTGTTTCATTATGTTACCCAAACCACCTTTCATACTGTCTATAACCTCACTTAAAAAATACTATTTATACAGGTCTGATAGATTTCTCATCCAGCGTTGCACCAAACATTTCTTCCATAGCTCTAACATTGTCATCATCTTTCAGAGAGGACTCTGCGGCTTGTTGTTTCTCTCTCCCTTCACGAGATCTCTTTTGTGTGGGAGTCTCGGCCTCTGGCTCTTCTATAGATATCTTAAGCTGCGTGCCTTTACCAAAGCGCATCTCAAGCGCATTAGACAAGCGATCCTTCTGTGTCTGATTGAGGAGATGCTCTTTATCCGGTGATAAAACCAGATGCACCTTATCTTTACTATGTTCTTTTAATGCGCAGTGTCCGGCCAACTCCTTGACCAGTCCAACCAGGGCCATTTCATCAATAATAGATTGCCAATTGACTGTACCTTCAGGCGCAGCATTTATTTCCGTTACAACTGTCTGCGGTGCTTCTGCTTGAATAGATTCAGTGCTTACTGCTTCATTACTCTGTAGTTTATCGTTATGGGTTTGACTTGTTTCAGCTGTCTTCGTCTTAGCTGGTTTAACTTTACTCGACTCGGTTATTGCCTCTCGCGTTTCAGGCGTTGCTACGCCTGCTGGTCTGAAGGCCAACATCCTGATCAGTGTCATTTCAAAACCAGTGCGTGGATCAGGTGCAACAGGCAAATCTTTTCGGCCCATGATTCCGACTTGATAGTACAACTGAATATCTTCTTTGCTAATACGTTGGGATAGCGCGTTGATCGTTTCGTCCTGTTCGATATCATCGCTATCAACAATTTGGCAAATGGCTATCCTCTGTAATATCGAGAGTAATTCCACCAGCACCGAATCATAGTCTGGATTATGCTCTGCCATATGGTCAGTACACTGAAGAACAGACTGTGCATCACCGGATATCAGAGCTTCAAGTAATTCATTCAACTCCAGGCTATCGATCGTTCCCAGCATGGTTCTGACCTGCGCTTCCTGTAAACGACCATCGCCATAGGCAATCGCCTGATCCAGTAAACTCAAAGCATCACGCAAACTGCCATCCGCTGATTTTGCAATAAGACTTCTTGATATTGAATCACTTTCAACTGATTCCGATTCAAGGATTTTCTCGAGTTGCGTTTCAATTTGTTCAGCACTCAAATGCTTAAGATTAAATTGTAAACAGCGCGACAGAATTGTTACTGGAATTTTTTTCGACTCGGTTGTTGCCAGCAGGAATTTCACATGCGGTGGTGGCTCTTCCAGGGTCTTTAATAGTGCATTAAAACTATGCCCGGAAAACATATGGACTTCATCGATTAGATAGACTTTATAACGGCCCACGCTTGGTGCATATTGGACGTTATCCATAAGATCACGTGTCTCATCCACCTTTGCTCTTGAGGCCGCATCAACCTCAATCAGATCGATAAAACGACCTTCGTCGATACTCACGCAGGCAGAACATTCGCCACAGGGATTAGAACTGACTCCTTGTTCACAATTCAGACATTTGGCAAGAATTCGTGCGATCGTAGTTTTACCTACACCACGAGTTCCAGTAAATAAATAGGCATGATGTAAACGGTCATTGTCTAGTGCGTTGGTAAGCGCCTGTAATACATGGCTTTGCCCGACCATATCTCCGAATGTTTTTGGCCGCCATTTACGTGCCAGAACCTGATAACTCATTTACTTTTTAGTCTTCCTGTAGAATTTTTGTATTAGATAATTTCAATGACCAACACGGTACTCAAAGGAATCATATAATACATGAGGAGGACATAATTTGTCGCATGAGAATAATGGAGTTACCTGAGATTGAGCTGAAATTCAGGCGCTAGAAATAAGGCGGCGGCCCATACCCGCCTTGACCCCGGCACCCGTATCCATTGCTGCCGTTGCTCCCTTCCGGGCCTGGCGGGGTTCACAATTTCACGTCGCGAGGAGACCGGTAGGGCCGCCATAGATCTATTAATAAGGGATTATTCCGTACTTCCGTGTACTCCACCCCTTCGGGGCCAGCGTCGCTCCACTCCGCTGTTCAAAATTGTTCCAGACAATTTTGTCAAACCCTCTTCTCGGGTTCGAAGCATTCAATAATAAACAAATACAGGGTCGATGACCTTGTATTTGTTTATTGGCGGAGAGAGAGGGATTCGAACCCTCGATACGGGGTTACCGTATACACACTTTCCAGGCGTGCGCCTTCAGCCGCTCGGCCACCTCTCCGTATATTCTCTAGAAATCAGAGAGCGCGAAGGTTAAACAAAAAGGGGAGGCTATGCAATCTGGAATAAACCGATTCAGGGCAATATTAAGTGTTGCTGATATATCTCTGATAGTCGCCCGGCGTATCGATATCGGTCAATTCCTCCAATTCAACATAATCCAGACTCAGCTCATCAAAATTCTGACGTGTTCTCTCAGCAACATTTCCCTCTCCCCATGTAATATCCTGAAAAATTTCGGGATTCGATGCCTTCAGGCCGATTAAATAATAGCCACCATCACTTGCAGTCCCGAGAACAGCGTCCTTGCCATTAGATAAATGCTGATAGGATTGGTTTAAAATATCTGTCGTAATTGCAGGACAATCGCTGCCGATGAGTACAACAAACGTGTTTTCCGCCAATGTAATTTCAGTCGCATGCTGCATTCTTTCGCCAAGGTCATTCCCTTGTTGAATCTTCATTGCACATGAATAATCCAATTCGCATTGTTTTAAAAATGGATGGTCGTTCTCTGTTGCACACCAGATTTCAATAGTTTCAAAATCGGATGCATTTGCTTCTGCCAGTGTCGATTGCAAAACAGTCTGATGAAATTCTGCTGCACCTTGTGCCCCTAACAATGGGATGAGTCTGGTTTTTGTCTGTCCGGATACCGGTGCGCGCGTAAAAACCAGTAAAGCAGATTTAATCATATTGTCTGGCAAGTCTTACGGGATCGACGCCTATATAATATGAGAATCTCAGCCACCACATTTTCAGTATGGTGCTGGCAATACCATGTTTTTCCCAACGTCTGCTTGAAGTGAGTACCTTTTGTCTCAAACACAATGGTGAACAGATGTTTTTTAACATTCTGCTCATTGCGATATCTTCCATTAGAGCAATCTCAGGAAAACCACCTACTTCTCGAAATAGTTTCTGTGAGACAAACATGACCTGATCACCCGTTGCTATTCCTGTTAGTCGTGAGCGTAGGTTAATCATTGATTCGATGATTCTGAATGACCAGTGCTTACCAGATAATTTCACATCAAATCGTCCCCAGCAGTATGTATCTGTTTTAATTGTGGGAATCAGTTCTGAGAAATTTTCAGGCAGTTGGGTATCTACATGTAAAAAAAAGATAAATTTACCCCTAGCCTTCCTGGCACCAGCATTCATTTGTGCTGCACGACCTCCTCGGACCGAGATACATTGGTCACAGAGTCCTTCGATCAACTGAGCTGTCTTATCAATACTCCCGCCATCAACCACGATCACTTCGAATCCTTCTTGCCTGAGTCCCTGCAATTGAATCAAACAAGCCTCTATCTCAGCTTCTTCGTTTAATGTTGGGATGACGATTGTGTGTAAGATCATTTCAGGCAGAATAAAGTTATGTTAGTGCCCCACCACAACTGCTTCCCTGACCAGCGGTACAGCCGTAGCAATGGTCAAGCACAGTTATCTCATTTCCTTCCAACCGACTGTCTGCTAGATCGGATAAATGCAACTGCTTGTTTTCACTAATTAAATTTAAGCCCAGCATCTGATTAAAATCACAATCATAAACAAGGCCTTGCCAATCGACACTGACCATATTTCTGCACATCACATCATCCAGGTTGTCATTGTCATGAGATTTTTTCAGTAAAGACATGTAATCATGAAATGTTCCATTGGAAACCAATGTACTACCAAAACGATTGATGGGCATATTACTCATAGCAAACAACTGATTAAATTCAATGCCAAAATCCTGCATCAACGCTTTCTTATAGGCCGCTTCAAGTGGTGCCTGTGCCGGTGGTAACTCAGGACCTTGAGGATTGTAAACAAGGTGTAGTTTCAGGTTAGATCCTGACTTTCCATAACCCAGACTGTTTAATTGTTGTAAACCCTGAATACTTAAGTCAAACACACCCTTGCCTCGCTGTTTGTCTACGTTCTTTTTCTGGTAACAAGGCAATGAGGCGACAATTTCCACTTGTTGTTCTGCCAGAAACTCAGCCAGGCCTCCCTGATCCGGTTCACTCAATATGGTCAAATTACAACGATCAATCACATTGACATTCAGCGCTCTGACTTTAACCACCAATTCACGGAATTGTGGATGTAATTCTGGTGCACCTCCAGTGATATCCAAAGTATGCACATCACTATTTTTTAGATACTCGTAAACCGCAGCAATGGTTGCTTCGTCCATTTTTTCAGTGCGTTTGGGGCTTGAATTCACATGACAGTGGACACATTGCTGATTACAACGTAGTCCAATATTGATCTGCAGTATTTCTGTCTTACGTCTGCTTATCGCAGGAAAATCTGAATGATTAAGCAGGGGTAAAGTATCATGCATAATTGATTTTTAACGTTGGCCAGCTCATTTCACATTGTGACATTAGTTTACATCATTGGTTCTGGAGAAATTAGCTAATAATCTTCTATCACCAAGACATTTGATCACATTACACAGTGATTTAGATATAATGCGTGACTATAGTCGTGAAAAATTCAATACGCCTTGGTAGCTCAGCTGGATAGAGCGCCCCCCTCCTAAGGGGGAGGTCGCAGGTTCGAATCCTGCCCAGGGCACCATCTATTAAAGATCAGCTCATCTTTCCGTCGATGTAATCTGTTCGATAATATCTTTTGTAGTAATTATTTCATGTATGTTGGCAACACTCTTGCCAGCCTGGAAATAGTCCCTGTAACCCATGCCTTGCATGGCAGCTTTTTTCAGTTTCCAGATAGATTGCAGAGTATAAAAAGTTCTCATCCAGTGCTTGGTCCTGTTTGTTCTTAGCAGCCATCGTGACAAGGCATTGGCTTTGGTACCAATTTTTTCAATGAAAGGAGTTTTGATGATGGATACCGGCACACCTGATATTTTATCCGTTAATACGATATCTTCTTCATTGGCTTTGATGATGGCTTGCTTGTAATCATCATGGGCAGTGCATTCTTTTGCGGCAATAAAACGTGTGCCCATCTGAATTCCTGCATAACCAAGTTTTAGCATTGCCTGATAATCATTAGCCTGACTAATCCCACCAGCACAGATCAAGGGTTTTCCCAGTGTTGAAATATCTGTATATAATTTCTCTGCACTTAATCGTCCTACATGACCACCAGCACGATTGTTAACGCAAATGAATCCATCAACACCCGCATCCAATGCTTTTTCAGCCCATTTCCTTTCGGTGACGTCATGAAAGATGATCACCCCGGATGATTTTGCGATATCGACAACCCAGCGAGGATTGCCAAGTGCCGTGACAAAACACTTAATGCCCTCTTCCAGCGCAATATCAACCCATTGCCTGGTTCGTTCAACATAGCGTTTAGAACTGGCCTCAAGAATAAAATTGACACCTAAAGGTTTGTCCGTCAGTGAACGAATATATTTCAGGCCTTCACGAAATTCGTAACCATGCACATAACTGAGACTTAGTGGCTGAATAATACCAATACCGCCAGCTTCGGAAGCAGCCGCAACCAGTTCCGGGTTGGAACAGGGGTACATGGCACCGCAAATTAAGGGATGTTGAATTCCGAGAGAACGCGAAAATTCAGTCATGAAGATTCATACTTTCTTTTATGATTTCTTTTCTGGCCCGATACGCCATGTGGCCGTCGCAGTTGCTACGACTTCACCCTCTTCATTTTTGATTTCACCTGTGACCTGTATTTCTCTCTCTGAATTATCTACCGGTGTTTCGCAGACACATTCGGCGGTAAGCAAACCGCGTGCCTTGTGATGATATTGAATTTGCAAGCCAGTCAGAATACCCCGTGCATCGTCCGGCAAACTATTTAACAAAGTCAGTCCGGTCACCATTTCGGAGAGATTAGCCAGGGCAATGGCATGGACTGAACGCAAATGATTACTCACCTTTCGACGTTCTCTCAAGGTGATCTTGCCATGCCCAGGCTCAAGTATCGCCACATTGGCAGCGATAGAACCCGTGTACGGTACGGTAAAACCAATGATGCGACTGAATAACCATTTACCACCGGGCTTATTTGAGAAACGCTGCCAGTTGTCCCTGAGATAGGGACCGATTGATTGATTCATGATGATTGTTTACACAAAAATCAGGCGACTTCTGGGCAAGCTGTGCGTATCAGCTCATCCTGATCAAAATCATCAACATGAATGATAGACATTAATTGCTCATCAAATGCGATTAACTGATCTGCTTCTTCTTTGCTAATAACTTTCTTTTTCCTTGCCTCTTCTATCAACTGAACACCTTGTAATTTGGGCAACGTTTTATCTTTAATCGCCTGCCTTATCTTTTTGTTCAATGGCTCCAGTTCAAAGCTCTCAAGAAAAACCTCATTCACATGAGCTAACGGGTTATTGTCACCCTGTTCCATATACAAGCCAGTGGTCAGACGATCACGTGTACTGTTATTTTCCGTAACGGTTTGTACTAGCCTTGTTTCCAGCTTGTCACTCGGTGCCTTGAAATGCATTCCCAATGGAAACACCACAAACCTGAGTAGATATGCCAAAGGTCTATTCGGATAGTTGTCTATGATTTCCCGGAATGCTTCCTGGTAGTGATGGATTAAATAATCCAGGGACCATTGAACAAGCGGTAAATCTTCCTCTGGACAACCATCGTTCTCATAATGTTTAAGCACCATGCTGGCGAGATAAAGATCACTCAGTAGATCACCCAGTCGTGCTGAGAGCATCTCCATAAATTTTAGTTTTGATTGCAGGGACAACATTGAAACGTCTGCTATTAATGCAAAGGCAGCACTTAAGCGTGTCAGGTGAGCATAATATCGGGTCAGTGATTTGTGCCCCGGGTTTATAGCGATGTGTGAGCCGGTGATGGCTAATAAAAATGCCCTGGCGCCATTACGAATAGAGAAGCCAGTATGTTTGAACAACACATTGTCGAAGTCTTCAATGACTGCATCATCGGCATCCTTACTGGCAAGCTGCATTTCTTCCAGCACGTAGGGATGACTGCGCGTCGCACCTTGTCCAAAGATCATTAAATTTCGTGTGAGGATATTTGCACCTTCAACGGTGATGGCTACTGGTATGGACTCATAGCCACTGGCAATATAATTCTTTGGTCCTTTCATCACGGCCTTGCCACCATGAATATCCATGGCATCCAGTAAACACTGTCGTGCCATTTCCGTACAATGATATTTGAGGATGGCCGAGGGCACCGCAGGTTTTTCACCTGCATCCACAGCCTGTATGGTATGCAGCCTCGCTGCATTGATGATATAGGCCAGCCCAGCCATGCGGGCCAAAGGTTTTTGTATGCCTTCAAACTGTTTGATTTGAACACCAAACTGTCGTCTGAGTGAGGCATAAGCCGTGGTTCCCATCACCGCACGCCTGGAGAATGCAGCACCGCCTGTGGGTAAGGTGATACAACGACCTACTGAGAGGCAGTTCACTAACATGCGCCAGCCTTTACCGGCCATCTCCTGCCCACCAATAATATAATCCAGTGGCACAAAGACATTTTCTCCCTCAAGGGGGCCATTCAGGAATGCATCACCCACTGGCAGGTGGCGTCTGCCGATAATCAGTCCTTCAGTCTCTCTTGGTAACAAGGCGCAGGTGATCCCATAATCATCAATATCTCCAATCAGGTGATCTGGATCTTGCAGTCTGAATGCCAGGCCAACCAAAGTCGCTATTGGAGCAAGTGTGATATAACGCTTTGAGAAATTCAGCCGCATACCAATGATTTCCTTGCCTTGCCATTGTCCCTTACATACAACGCCGGTATCAGGAATTGAGGTCGCATCAGAACCAGCGGTCGGTGCAGTCAAGGCAAAACATGGGATCTCCTTACCTTCTGCCAAACGAGGCAGGTAATAATTTTTCTGTTCTTCTGTCCCATATTTAATCAACAGCTCGCCGGGACCTAATGAATTCGGCACGGCAACCAGATAGGTAATCGCCGCACCAGTATTTGATATTTTTATTAATACCTCTGACTGCGCGATGGCGGATAACTCTAGTCCTCCGTATTCCTTTGGAATAATCATTGCCAGAAATCCATTGCCTCGGACAAAATCAATAATGTGATCCGGGATCACATTCCAGTCATGGTTAATCTTCCAGGCATCAGACATTCTGCATAATTCGGTCACTGGCCCATCCAAAAAGGCCTGTTCTTCTTTACTCAAGCGGGGTTTTTCAATCTTTATCAATGACTTCCAATCTGGTTTACCCGAAAACAATTGCCCATCCCACCACACGGTACCTGCGTCAATCGCCTCCCGCTCTGTATCGGATAAGGCAGGCAACATCTTTTTGAACATGGAAAAGAAAGGCCCTGATATGTATTGCCGTCTGAGTGGCTTCATCAAGAATGTCAGGCATACCAGCGCCAATACTCCCAATAAGGTAATGAGCAGGCCGTGCAGTGAAAAGTAGATAGAGAGGAGGAGACCTGTGAAACAGGCAATCGTAAATACCAGCAAAGAAGAGCCAAGATACAGCAAACCCAGCAAAACAATAATAATGATTAGACTAATACTCAATGTCGCAACTGGGCCCATTTAAACTCTCCTTTCTCTGATAATAAAAAGAGCGAGCGCTCGTTTTTATTATTGATGAGTTTAGTATAGACTTAGACCCCATGTCTATACCTGTATCCAGAATAATGACCAAAATACATGATTTGGAGAAAATCAATATTTGATGAAATTTGACGATTTTAGGGCCAATTTTCCTTATCGGGGTAAGTCAGTTTACGCACGCCTTTTCGCGTTGCATTGCGATAATATCAAAACCAAAAAAGAGAAATTCGCAATCAATAATCTGGAAAAAATATTCAAGGCAACCTTCAAGATTTCATCAAAGATTGGTTTCCATGAAATGTCCCTGCGTGAACTCTGTCGTGAAACCGAATTAAGTATGGGTGGAATTTATTCCTGCATAGAATCCAAGGAAATGATCGCTATTATGGTCAAGGACATGGTGAAAATGGTCTCATCAGACATCATAGATAATGCTTTACGGCATAAGAACAAGAAACATGCCCTGGAAGAGATCGTCACACATCATATTTTTGCCGCAGAATTACTGCATCCATGGTTTTATTTTCTCTACTTTGAAACTCGTTCTCTACCTTCCAGCCATCAAAAAGATTCCAAAACGATCGAGTTAAGAATTACGTCTGCTCTGGAGACAATTCTGTCCGAAATAGATAACAGTAAAGATAAAAACGATAAAAAATATCACTTTATTGCTACCATGGCTCTGTCCATGGTTCAGGAACGTTATCTTAAGTACTGGAAATATAAAGATACATCCATGACGATAGACCAGTCGATTGAAAACTATGCTGATGAAACACTGAGGCTGATTTATGCTTCGCTTAAAAACTAGTTTGTCACGTCCTACGTAAGAATTCTTCTTTTTCCTCTCGGCTTAATTTCTTGATTCCGATTTCTCGTTTTGTTGCCACAGAACGTGACTCACATGTCTCTTGGTACACCAGGACAACAGGGCGTCTGGCTCTGGTATATTTGGCAGCTGATTTATCGCCTTCGTTATGTTCCTGAATTCTTCTATCCACATCTAATGTGATACCTGTATAGAGACTATCGTCGGCACAACGGACGATATAAACAAACCAGTCATTCATGGCTATAGGCTAGGGAGTTAGTGAATTAAAAACCAGCGTACTTAGTTCTTTTCAGACTTCACTAGAATATTAGCCAATGCAGGTAATAATAAAATAGCGCCAAGCATATTTACCAGGAACATAAATGTTAACAATATGCCCATGTCTGCCTGAAATTTAAGCGGTGAAAATATCCACGTGACAACACCGATGCCCAATGTGATCCCGGTAAAAATAACACCTGAGCCCGTAATTCGCAGTGTTATTTCATAGGCTTCTTTGAGGGGTTTTCCATCCTTGATTAAACTATCCAGCCGACTATATATATAGATACCGTAATCAACGCCAACCCCCACGCCTAATGCGACAACGGGCAAGGTATTTACCTTGAGACCAATTTCCAGAATAGTCATCAAGGCATAAGCCAGCAATGAAACCAAAGCCAGTGGAATGACAATGCACATGGTGCCGGCAATAGATCGGAAGGTCAGCAGACACAAAATGATAATTGCGGTAAAAACATAGAGCAGGATCGGAAACTGAGCCGCATCAACTTCCTCATTGGTTGCTGCCATTACACCAACATTACCCGTGGCTAATTTGAATTTAATTGCATCTGAATCAAACTCTTCTCTAAAGGACTTTATGTTATCGACAATATTAGAAATAGTTTCTGCTTTATGATCCTTGGTGAAAATCAACACAGGGATGACACTGCAATCACTATTTAGCAAGCCGGAGGATGTCGGCACGTAAGAGACAGACTGTACCAACACCGATTGATTTCTTGGCAGGACCTGCCATTTTACATTGCCTTCATTCCAGCCCGCATTGATACGTTTGGCAACAGTCGGCAAGGCAATGACAGATTGCACGCCATCGACATTTCTCATCGCCCATTCAAAACGATCTATGGTATCCATCACATCATAATTGATACATCCTTCCGGTATGGTCTCAACAATTACCGAGATAAGATCAACTCCAATAGAGAATCGATCGGCGATCACATCAGTATCAATATTATATTGGGAGTCCCCGTGCAACTCTGGCACGCCGCGATGTAGATCACCTATCCTGATATCGGCCCCTTTCCAGATACCAAAGCCAAGCAAAACGAAGCCGACCAGAATAATTTTTATTGCTGGGCCACGCTCCGTAACACGTGCCAGTTTCCTCCATAAAGGTGCTAGTGTATTTGCACGACTGACCAGCTTTTCTCTATAGTTTTCACCCAAATCAACATATGAGACCAGCACCGGTAATAGAAAAAGATTGGTCAGGATAATCACGGCCACACCGAGGCTCGCTGTGATTGCCATTTCCTGAATAATATCGATATCAATCAGCAATATAGTGATGAAGCCTATCGTATCACTGGCTAGGGCGATGGCACCGGGCACCAGTAATCGTCTGAAACTGTTCTTTGCAGAATCCAGACCACTGTTACCAAGAAAAACTTCTGCCCTGAAAGAACTTATCATCTGCACGCCATGGCTGACACCAATGGCAAAAATCAGAAACGGCACCAGTATTGACATGGGATCGATACCAAAGCCTAACAAGGGCAGAATCCCCAATTGCCAGACAACGGCAATCAGTGAACAGGTGAGTGGGATGATTGTTAGAATAAGCGATTGCGAGTAAATGTAGACAAGCAATGCCGTAATAAAAAAAGCGATGACGAAAAAAAGCACAACACGTTTAGCACCATCAGTGATATCACCAATCACCTTGGCAAAACCAATGATGTGATAGTCGATATCAACACCTACTTCAGAACTAGAATATTTCTGTCTAATATTCTCTTCCAGCTGCCTGGCAACATCTACATAATCCAGTTTTTCACCGGTATTTGGATTGAACTCAAGAAGTTGTGCGCTGATAAGTGCGCCGGAAAAATCGTTAGCAACCAATCGTCCTACGATCCCTGCCTTGATAATGTTCTCTTTGACCTTTGCAAGCCCCTCCGGTGTGTTTTCATAATCATCGGGAACGACATTACCGCCGGCGATGCCATCTTCCACGACTTCTGTAAACCTGACATTGGGCGTAAATATTGAAGTCACTCGTGTACGATCGACACCTTCAATAAAGAACACATCATCTGTTGCCTGTTTCAGGGCATCAAAGAATTCAGGGGTAAATATATCACCCTGTTTCGCTATCAAGGCAACCAGCACTCGATTCGCTCCACCAAATTCCTCCCGGTGCTTGGTGAATGTCTGCATATATTCATGCTGTAGTGGTAGTAGCTTTGAAAACCCTGCATCAACCTTCAGCTTCATCGCTGATGAAAACATAAACAACGTAACGATGACAAAGAAAACTATCACCCACGGGCGCCTGGAAAACAGAATTTTTTCCATCGTGTTTATTATTTTTGAATCAGACATAGGTTCCCTAGTTTACTGTTTCATGGCCTACCGTAGCAGGTCGACTCCTTTTTCACCGACCGTGACCAATTTGCCTTCTGGGCTTTGTATGATTGCATTAAATCCGTCACGGTGACCCTGTTCCATTAATGAAAAACTTTTCCCCTGATCACTACTCCTGAGGATTGTTCCGCCCAATCCAGTGATAAAGATTTCGTCCACTGACACCACAATCCCATTGGTCAGCATTTCCTGTGTAGGAGTTTCAATTTCCTGCCAGGTATTACCTGCATCTTCTGAACGAAATAGATGACCTCGCAAACCAAAAACCAGTACGGTATCCCCTGTCACAGCTAATACACCAAAAAATGAACCAATATAATCTGGTGTCAAAGGCACCCAGCTATTACCAAAATCCTCTGAGCGATACGCCTTACCTGCCTCTGCAGCGATGTATAACTTTCCATTATCTGCTATGGCAATACTATTTAAATGCAGGTCATATGAATCGAGAAAATCATCATCATCTTCTGCCTTTGGTTTTTCATCGTCAGAATCGTCAGCGGGCTTGGCCACACTGACATTCATTTCACTAATTCCCCAGCTCGCACCACCATCTTCCGAGATAAGGTAGAGTCCATATGCCCCGATTGCGATACCGTGTTTTTCGTCTCTGAACCAGATATCAAACAGGGGGGTTTGTCCTTCAGGATCGTAATAGACCTTTTCCCAGGTTTTGCCACCATCCGTGGTTCTTAAGATGGCTGCGTCATGTCCAACAACCCAGCCCATCAACTTGTCCTGGAAATACACTCCTGTGAGTGTTGCTCTTGTTGGTACAACAATCTGATGCCACTGTTCACCATCAGTGGAAATAAGTATATGCCCTCGTTCTCCTACCACGGTCATCAAACCATCTCTGGATACGCCGTCAAGCAACATAGAATGGCCTGCAAGCTTTGCCATGATTGAAGCATCATCAGCCTGAACACTGGCAGGTAATAGCATGATTGCTGCAATCATTGGAAAAATAACGCTTGCAGATTGATTAATGCGTGTGGCTAACAAAAATGATTTTCGGATGTGTTCCATCACTAATCTTATGTATCGTCGCTTCGGACTCCTGTCCTCTCGCGACATACAGTCCATCCCTGGACATAAAAAACGCCTGGTCTGCAAAAATGCAATACCAGGCGTTTTAGATTGTGACCAATGCTCGAACTGGCCATCGGCAGAGAAATTCAATTTATCTTTTTCCTGCCCTTCTCAATGCTGCAGGTGTGAATTCACTCGAGGTAAGTTTTGCATTAAAGTTATATGGCTTACTTTCATTGGTTAGTCCAATGGCGATATAACGCCCTGCCTGCAGATCCGTATGGACCTCTAATGTGGTCCATAAATTCGGCACGTTGTAATGATTGATGGCAAAACCTTCTGAAACTCTCCACAATTGGTCCCGATTATCATATTGATCAACTGCCAGAATCTGCCACGAATCTTCATCGATATAGAATGTGCGCCTCTTATAAAGATGTCTTGACCCTTCTTTCAAGGTCGCATCAACCACCCATACTCTATGTAGTTCATAGCGAGGCAATTCCTGGTTAATATGCAGAGGTTTTAGAATATCTTTATATTTAACTGAAGGATCCTGCAATTTGTAATTGTTGTATGGAACATAGATTTCCTTTTTACCTACTAGCTGCCAGTTATAGCGCTGGGGACTGCCATTGAACATATCAAACTGGTCATTTGTCCTCATACCGTCAGAGGCGGTACCGGGATTATCGAAGGCAACATTTGGTGCACGTCTTACACGACGTTGGCCCGGGTTATACAGCCAGGCCTTACGATTTTCTGCTTTCTGGTTCAGGGTTTCATGTACCAGAAGAATACCACCCGCCAACCTTGCAGGTGATTTAACCTCTTGCTTGAAATATAAAATAATATTATTTAGCTCTGCGGCTGTCATCCCTTCCCGGTTGTATTGAAGGTTAAATTGATCAGAAAATTTTACCAGTGTGTAAGCACCGCCTCGGGTAGGCGCTGCCTGGGCTATCTCGCGTTCAGCAAAGCCTGCGCGCCATCTAAGGATATGGTTCCAGATGGCCTCCAGCCCGTTTGAGGGGATTGGAAAAGGAATACCCACAATCGCATTATCAACACCATTGCCATCATCAGTGAGTTTGGCTGCTCCTGCAATCTGTTTGGTTGCGTCATAAATGTGCTGTGGCGCTGCTGCTGAACGATGTGTCGGGTAGACATTCATCTTGAAGGTATCGGGATAGGTTTTTAGTAATCCCTTATGCCCTTCCGTTAAATTATCCGCATGTTCCCCCATATTCCCCGAAGTAATGGTGACCGTGATAGCATCACCTGCATAGGGATCAACATAATATCCCCCTTCAGTGTAGCCTGATGGTGCTTGCGTTAAGCCACCATCCCAGGCAGGGATGGTTCCTGCTGCATTTGCGGCCTTTTCTCCACCCAGCGGTGTCAGGTCCACACCAAGACGTGCAACCTCGTCTGCGGCCATCTCTGCACTCGCAGACATTGAGACTGTCACGACAAGAATGCTGGCCAGAACATTGGCCAAAATCTTGGTAAGGATTATGTTTATTTTTTTATCCATCATTTCGATTTCCTCAACCCCAAAAGAATAAACCCTATAAAAATAAATCCTGAAAAGAATAAATCTAGAAAGAATAATTCAAGTTAAAGGCTGCAAAATCACGGTCATTTAACAGGTTATGTCGACCTGCACCCTGGAAACTTGTGTAACTGAAATCGGCTGCCCATGTATTTTGATAATCCGCGCCCACACCTACTGTGATAGCTCGTCGTCCTTCAACAAAATTTCCTCCGGGTCCGGGGGTAATGCCACTCACATCCTGGGCGAAGGCAAACCTTGGTGAAATATTAACAGGCCCGATGAGATTGTTATAAGTCAAACGACCGGCCATTCGAAAACCCCATGAGGTGGCATCGGCAAAATCGTCAGCATCTTCTGCGGCCTTCCCCGCATGAAGGCCAGTAGCGCCAGCATGAAAAGCATTGCCACTGGTAAATGTGCCCGGACCATTAAGACGCAAATCGCTCTCATCTGGCATGTTATGGACATGCGTCACACCGACTTCACCGACCAGTGCCCCTTGATTGGCCATCAACATTGGACCGAGGATCTTTGTTGCCGTCACCTGAAACTGACTGACATTGCGTTCAATAAATCCTGGGAGATACTGGTCTGTTCCTGTATTTGCGCAACCTGGATCTAGTTGATTTACTCCAATTGCGGCATTTATTCCAACAATAGGACATAGGGCTTGGAACAACAACTCGACGTCATCGACCTGCAGAGGGGCATCATGAATAAAAGTGTACTCGCCTTGTAGGGCGACCCCAGATTTTTGCAGTTCTGTATTAAAACTAAGGCCGACCCGCTGGATATCTTCCGGATACTCAATCAGGTAATTGGCAGTTCTGGCATATTGATCAGTAGCGACGGCAGTGGCAATAGCCCCAATATCTGCAGCACTACCACCCGCTCCAAGAATAGCAGCAATAACATTACCACCCACAGCCCCCCCGAGGGAACGAGTAATGCCCCAGTAATAGAGGCCGCAGCCGCCGTGCCATTAGCCGCGCCCTCAGCCGTCCCAGTTATAGCACTGATGATAGGCGTCCGGCTGTGGTGATTGATAAAAAACAGACCAAATTCTGTATTGTTTAGATTTTCAGCAAAATAGCGAAAAGCAAAACCATACTCACCGCCATCATCCGCCCGGTTATCAGGTGCCCTTAAGACACCTAGGAAATCAGGTTCAAAACCCGCCAATCCAGCCGGAGCGGAACCTGGAACAAAAAGACCCAATAAGGGATTAGTAATGTCAGCATTAATTGCTGCGGTTAAGCCAGTCACAGGATCACCAAAAGAAGTACCTCTATCAGAACCAATAAATCCGGCTCCGAATGCAGCACCACCAAAGCCCAGCATGACCTTATTGCCGCCATCACCAACAAAGTCATTGCTTGAGAAATAAGAACCGACAGGTTCGATGATTGTTCTTTCCCAATCATATTGGTAATAAGCTTCGAAGGACAACTCATCAGTGGGCGCGATTGAGAAACTCACTATGCCTACTGGTACCAAGGCATCACGTACTTTTGCACCGGGGGTACGTAATTTACTCACATCAAAGGGATTGATGACATTTATGCCATTTTGTATGAACGTACTTTCACCCCAGCTAAGGACCTGCTCGCCAACACGTATGCTAGCGGGCATGTTGCCAATATTAAAATCACCCCAGAAATACAAGTCCTGTAAAACGAGATTCTCGGTGACCAGTCTGTCTGCTTTTTCATGTAAGGGTAGTCGATCACCTGCGCTAACATTTTCCCAATCTTTGAAACCGAAAAAACGCGTGAAAATACCGAAACCATTGTTGTGTCTCAAGTCTACTTCAGTAGTGAACTTTCCTAATTTGCTGATGGTGCCTTGATTATAATTCTGATTGGCATCATCCGAATTCTCCGAAAATGCAGTGCCGGTTCTTGAGGCATCTGTTCCCGTAAGCCCTACACCAAGAGGGTCACCGGAAAGACCTATAATCCGGGCATCTCGATCCTGAATCCTCCAACCTAAGCCGGTAGTAAGTGTGGTATCAACACTGGCTGACCAATCAGCATTTTCGAAACTAACACTGTAGGCTGAAAATGAGGCCATCGAAGTAATACTGAAGGTAATAAAAAACGCAAAGAAACGAGAGAAATACGTAGAACGGAACCCTGAACCTGTGTACATCGCGCCACTCCCCAATGAGCTACAGTTCTACATGGAAATCCCCCCATGTGACTGCAAATGTTATTATTCAAGTCGGCTAGCTTCTAGCATAGAGGAAGGAAGCAAATTCTGCAAAGTTCATTATAATAAATAACCTATTTATGTTGCAACGCAGTAGGCTAGGTGACTGGTGACTAGTCACTAGATGTTCGATGTTTAGTCTTGTGAAGCAACATCGGTCGTCATCGATAATCGATGTATCAATGTTCTGAGGAATACTTTCAGGAAACGTACCTGACAGTTGAGCGATACCTGGGATATGACCGTTGAATTTATTTTTAGCAGTGCAGTGTCATTATTCGCTTTTATGGTTGCTGTTCTTTCTGTTTTCGCCAGGTAACCCATCTCACCAAAACAATCGCCAATCCCTAACACACGAATGGTCCGTTCATTTTTTAAAACTCCCACTTCACCTTCAACGATAATGTAAAAACAGTCATCCAGTTCACCCTCGACGATAATTTCATCATCAGTAGCGTATTCCTGCCAGGTACTGGCGCGGATAATTTCCCAGATTTCCGAATCGGGGAAGCCTTCAAAGAATTCAAGCTGTTTAATAGAATTAAATTTCTCCTGCTCTGAAATATCTTCTTCTGGCCCTTCCAGGGCCTCAAACGCTTTACTCAGATCAATAGCAAACTCCAGGCCTGTTTGATATCGATCCTTAATATCTTTTTGGGTCGCTTTGACAAATACATCTATCAAGGCATCAGATAAATCAGGTCGTAAATCTTTTAGCGGTGGGGGATCTTCATTCAATATCTTGGTTACCAACCGAGAAAAATTATCCGCGGTAAAAGGATGCTTTCCGACTAACATCTCATACATAACGATGCCCAGGGAAAACAGATCTGTTTGATGGGTAATTTCTTCTTCTTTTAATTGTTCGGGAGACATGTATCTGGGAGAGCCCATCAGGCCGACTTGTTGTGTAGCGGTATCATCAGGCCTGTTCATATGGGCAATACTGAAGTCAGCTATTTTTACTTCCAGGCTGACTTCTACCAGAATATTTGATGGTTTTATATCACGATGAACAACGCCTTGCTTGTGCGCATAATCCAGTGCTTTGGCACACTTAAAGATAATCTCTACAACTTTTTCTATCGGTAAAAGATTCTCAGGTGTACAGTAAGGTTTCAGTGTTCCTCCACCTTTAACCAGTTCCATGACGATGTAGCAAATATCCTGATCCGCACCCGCATCATGGATACCAACAATATTAGGATGATTCAGATTGCCGGCAGTGTGCGCTTCGTTGAAGAACATTTTCTTGTATCGATCCCCGGATTCTTCATCTTTGAGGGAATCGGCGTGTGCGACCTTGATTGCTACACCGCGATCGATATAAGGATCATGCCCCAGGTAAACCGTACCCATACTGCCCCGGTCTATTTCACCTAAGACATCATATTTACCTAGTTTATCGGGAAAACTCATCTTTTTAACTTTCCGTATTCAAGTATATATCCAGATTCATTCGCAACAGGCTGTTTTCATTAAAGCTCTTCTTTTGATTCCCTTAAGATATTACTGCATATGCGCCTTTTTGGACAGATATACATCCGTAACAGACATATGGTTTGAGTTTAAACTTGATAGGTGCCAAACTTTGCTTAATATCTGAAACATTAATGACTATACTGAATCAAGCCGTTATTTACGTCTCAGCACAAATATTTTTTATCGTTACAGGGCAGCCGATTTAGTGAGGATAAATTCATGACAACGCACGCACGCCAGCTATTAAATGAAAAGGGTCACGAAATACATTCGGTTTCACCAGGGACCATGGTCTATGACGCGATTAAACTCATGACTGAAGTAAAAGTCGGCGCGCTACTGGTCATTGAAAATGACAACTTGGTAGGCATCATTTCAGAGCGAGATTACACCCGTAAAGTTATCCTCGAAAACAGATCTTCACATGAGACACCAGTCAAAGATATCATGACTTCAGATGTCTTGACCGTCACGCCTGATCAATCCGTTGAAGACTGCATGAAGGTGATGTCTGAACATCATATTCGACATCTCCCGGTCGCAGAAAATGGAAAAGCAATAGGTATAATATCCACGATGGATGTCGTGAAAAATATTATTTCTGAAAAAGAAACTGTCATTGACCAGTTGGAGCATTACATCGCAGGCTAAAAAAACAAGTTCTGTAACTGAAACTTCCTTCATTCCGGGATTAACATTCAGGATCACAACCAGCGTTGGTTTCTTTCAATAATGGATTGACTCAAGTCCCTATATCTCTAATGAGTACGCATAAAATACCCAAACATGTGTCTGCAAGCTGCTGGCAAGCCCTTGCAGATCACAAGGAAAATATTTCCAGAACAAGTATGAGGGAAATGTTCATTCAAAGCCCGGAGCGCGCTGAAAATTTTTCTGCTGAAATTAATAAACTCTATATCGATTATTCGAAACACTACATTAATGAAGAAACTATTCAGCTTTTGATATCGATGGCACAAAGCACTGATTTAAGTGGTGCAATTCAAAAATTGTTCAGTGGTACAGCAATCAATTGGACAGAAAATAACGCTGCCATGCATATGGCGCTGCGTGCACCTGTTGGCAATTCATTTATTGTTGATGGTGAAGACATCAGCCAACTAGTGCATGACGAACTACAACACATGCAAGACTTTGTTACTTCTCTGCACAACGGTGAGTTCAGGGGTTACTCTGGCAAAACCATAGAAACAGTCATTAACATCGGCATTGGCGGCTCAGATCTTGGCCCCAAATTAGCCACCGAAGCACTCTTAAATTTTGCTGTATCAGATATTGATATTCATTTCGTATCGAATGTAGATATCAACGACATTAATTCAGTGTTGGAAAAATCAGATCCAGAAACGTCATTATTTATTATTTCATCAAAATCCTTTACCACCAGGGAAACTCTGCTTAACGCAGAAACTGCAGTTACATGGCTCAAGGAACATGGCTGCAATTCCCCCGACAAACATTTGCTGGCAGTAACGGCAAATCACAGTGCGGCTAAAAACTTTGGCGTGAAAAATGAAAATATATTTCACATCTGGGAATGGGTAGGTGGACGATATTCACTCTGGTCCGCCATTGGCTTACCCATCGCGATTAAAATTGGTATGCAGAATTTTTATGATTTTCTCAGTGGTGCCTTCGCAATAGATCGACATTTTTGTGAGCAGCCGATGGAAGACAATCTTCCTGTCATCCTCGCATTAATTGACATCTGGTATATCAACTTCTTTCATGCAGAGACGATCGCAATATTTCCTTATGATCATCCACTGAATATGTTACCCGCATATATTGGCCAGTTAATCATGGAAAGTAACGGGAAACAGATTGATAACCAGGGCAATCAAATCAACTATAAGACTTCTCCAGTGATATGGGGTGAGATGGGGGCCAATGCCCAACACGCTTATTTTCAATGTTTGCATCAGGGAACACACATGACACCTGTTGATTTTATTGTCAGTCTTAAAAGTAACAAAGGAAACAAAAGCCATCATCAAGTACTGCTTGCAAATTGTATCGCTCAAAGCGAGGCACTAATGAATGGCCAGACAGTGACTGACCAGGCAACCTATAAAAATATTCCCGGGAATCGCCCTAGCACAACTATTCTACTCGATGAATTATCTCCAGCCACATTAGGTTCACTATTATGTCTGTATGAACACAGATGTTTTGTACAAGCACACATATGGAACATTAACCCATTTGATCAGTGGGGCGTTGAATTGGGGAAAAATCTTTCAAAGCAGATTTCTGGTGAATTTGATAGCAATGACATTGAAGCAGCACATGATTCATCGACAAATCATTTGATGGCTCGTTATCTCGCTAAAAAATGAACCTGCGAATTAGAAAACTAGTCCTCGTTCAAAACTTTTCCAGTTGTTAAAGAAAGTCTTTTCACCAGGGTTCTTAAAAACACCTTGTTGAAGTGTAGCTGGCAGCCCACAGATAGCTGATCGATCACGGTACTGTTTATTTTCAAAAGGCGTACAGCATCTTTTGCTTGAATCGACGCTGTCCTTTCGGCATTGGCCAGATAACCCATCTCTCCGAAACAATCCCCTGCTTTAATACTTCCAATGCATTTGTTTTCTCGATAAACATCGACATTACCCGCAACAATCACATAGAAAGCTTCGTCGACGTCTCCTTGAACAACAACTTCTTGTCCGGCTTCGAATTCCTGCCATACACATGAACGGATGATTTCCCAGATCTCAGCTTCCGAAAAACCCTGAAAAAACTCCAGTTCATTAACTTGTGAAAACCTTTCCTTCTCATCAAGATCTTCCGCAGGTGCATCGATATAATCAAAGGCCAAACTCAGATCTGCTGCCATATTCAAACCCATCTTGTAACGCTTCTCAGGGTTCTTTTGTAGAACATGATAAATAATTTTTTCGAATATTTCTGGAATGTCTTTACGATAATTTCTCAATGCCGGTGGTTGTTCATTGATAATTTTGTAAATCAAACGTGAGAAACCATCTGCGGCGTAGGGATGTTTGCCAGTTAATAATTCGTACATGACGATACCTAATGAGAACAAATCAGTCTGATTTGTAATCATATCTTCCTGTACCTGTTCGGGAGACATATAACGAGGCGAACCAACAAAACCAGTCGGCATGGTACTCTCTGCTTCCTCGGTCATTAAATGTGCAATACTAAAATCACAAAATTTAACATCCATGTCTTTTGTAAGCAGTATGTTCGTGGGTTTGATATCCCGATGAATGACCCCGACTCTATGCGCATAATCCAGTGCTTTTGCACATTTAAATATAATTTCAACAACCTGTTCATAGGGCAAAAGATTGTCAGGTTTACAGTGTGGTTTTAAAGTGTGTCCGCCTTCAACCAGCTCCATAACGATGTAACAGACATCTTCCTCGGCACCAGCGTCCAGAATCTCGATAATATTTGGATGTTTTAATTTCCCCGCTGTATGGGCCTCATTAAAAAATGTCTTTTTATAGCGTTCTGCGGTTTTTTTATTCTTGAATGTACGCGTATTGGCTACCTTCAGGGCAACTCGATGATCAGTAAAAGGGTCATGACCCTCATAAACCACCCCCATACTGCCGCGACCCAGCTCCCTGATTATTTCGTACTTGCCAAGTTTATTTGGTATGTCGGTCGCCATGATTAATTTATCTAGATTTATTCAATATATGTTGTTTTATACTACTTCATACCCTAACTACATGGTAGCTCCTGCTGTACTTGGAACAGCATCATCAAGTACCATTCGCTTCTTTTTAGAAAACAGGAATTTGAAATACAAGTATTAACATGAAAACGATTATCCTAGCAGCTGGAGTTGGTCAACGCCTGGGCAACTCTTTGGAGAAAAAGCCAAAATGCTTGCTGGAATTTGATGGCAAGAGCCTGTTACAAAGACATCTGGAAAATCTCTATCACTATGGTATTGATGACATCGTTATCGTGACGGGTTTTGAATCCGATATGATTAAGTCAACACTGTCTGATATTGGTGCCAGTCGCGTTGATATTTGTTTTAATCCTGAATTCACCAAGGGTAGTATTTTAAGTATGTTATCAGGACTAAATACCCTGGAAGCAAATCAGGATTTTATTTTGATGGATGCTGATGTGCTTTACGATCACAATATTCTTGGCAGATTGATCAACTCTGACAAAGGAAATGTGTTCTTGTTGGATCAAGATTTCGAGATGGGGGAAGAGCCCGTGAAATTATGTGTCCATAACAATCAGTTGGTCGAATTCAGAAAACAATTAGATGAAAGTCTTGATTTTGATTTTATGGGAGAATCCATCGGCTTCTTCAAATTCTCATCTGCAACAGGAAAATTACTTGGCTTGAAGGCAAATGAATATATTAACCGGGGGGAAGATGAAACTCCTTACGAAGAAATCATCAGGGACTTATTACTGGCTAAACCTGAACAATACTCATTTGAAGATATTTCCGGTTTACCCTGGCTGGAAATAGATTTTCCTGAAGATGTTGTCAAAGCAAAGGATATAATACTGCCTAAACTGACAGATTTGCCCCAGGGCCAACAGTAAATGCCATAAACTGAAGCTATAAGCTAGAGTGTATAAATGACCGAAAACAAATTGTTAAGCAAAAGTGCAAAACTCCGTGCCCTACTTGAATCGAGTGAGCTTGAGTTTATCATGGAGGCGCACAATGGCATTTCTGCTCAAATTGTAGAACAGGCAGGGTTTAAAGGTATCTGGGGCAGTGGGCTGGCGATGTCTGCACAATATGCTGTGCGTGACAGTAATGAAATAAGCTGGACCCAGATCGTCGACATGCTGGAGTTCATGTCCGATGCAACAGACATCCCAATTCTACTCGACGGTGATACCGGCTATGGCAATTTCAATAACATGCGCCGGCTGGTCAAGAAGCTTGAGCAACGAGGGATCGCCGGTGTCTGCATAGAAGATAAACTATTCCCAAAGACCAATAGTTTTATCGATGGGGAACGCCAACCACTGGCTGATGTTGATGAATTTTGTGGCAAGATCAAAGCCGGCAAAGACAGTCAAGATGATCCAGATTTTTGCATTGTTGCCAGGGTTGAAGCGCTCATCGCTGGCTGGGGGATCAAGGAAGCACTGAGGCGTGCCGAGGCCTATCACAAGGCAGGCGCAGATGGGATACTGATTCATAGCAAGCTGTCACAGGCGGATGAAATCCTGAAATTTGCAGATGAATGGGCAAATCGATCTCCGTTAGTGATTGTTCCAACAATCTATTACAGCACACCGACAGACACTTTCCGAAACGCAAATATCAGTTTGGTCATCTGGGCAAATCACATGGTCCGTGCAGCAGTCGCTTCTATGGAAAAAATCAGTGCCGATATATATGCAAGTGAATCAGTAATCGATGTTGAAGATAATATTGCGCCTGTAAATAAATTATTTTCTCTGCAGGGCGCAGCCGAACTCAGCGAGGCTCAGGAACGTTATTTACGGCCTAAAGGCTCGGAAACCAGAGCCATCGTGCTGGCAGCGAGTCACGGCCATGCGCTTGGTGAACTCACTGAGGATAAACCTAAAGTGATGCTTTCAGTCGGCGGTAAAACCGTTTTACGCCACTTACTCGACGAATTTAAGAATCAGAACATCAATCAAGTCACTTTGGTTGCAGGCTACAAACCCGATTCTATTGATACCAGTGGCTTAGATTTGCATATCAATAAGGATTATGCGACGACGGGTGAGCTGGTTTCACTCGCCGAGGTCGTCAGTGAATTTCATGAGGACATGATCATCACCTATGGTGATTTACTATTTCGTAGTTACATCCTCAGGGATTTGCTTGGAAGTGATGGTGAGATTGTTGCCGTCATTGATTCCACGGTCGAAAATGAAAATTACAGTGGTTCACCAGACTACGCCTACTGCTCAGAAGAAGAAGACCGGGCCATATTCAAACGGGATGTTTTTCTAAATCATGTTTCTGAAGAGAAAAAATCCTCACCAGATATCCCAAGCGGCCGATGGATTGGCATGTTGCGTGTACGAGGTCAGGGCAGGAAATGGATAGAAGATGCCATTGATGAATTAAAAACACACGAGAACTATGGGCAAATGTCTCTCGCCGACCTCCTGAACCAGGTGATTCAGCAGAATCACCCTGTCAAAGTCCATTACATCAACGGTCACTGGATTGATATCAACGCATTGGCAGATATTGATCGTGCTGGTGACTTCACCAAGTTATAGAGCAGGTATTTTAAGGAAAGAAAAAGTGATAGAAGCAGGAGATTTTATTGAAGCAGCACGTAAATCAGGTTTCCGACGCTATACAGGCGTGCCATGCTCTTTCCTCACCCCATTTATAAACTACGTTATCAATGATGAGTCTTTAAATTATGTGTCATCTTCAAACGAAGGTGATGCCATTGCTACGGCTGCGGGCGCAGCCATTGGCGGAGAACGTTCTATCGCCATGATGCAGAACTCGGGACTGGGCAACGCTGTCAACCCCATCACCTCCTTAAGTTATGTGTTCCGCATTCCCATGATAATTATCACCACTCATCGTGGTGCACCAGGTTTAACAGATGAACCCCAACATGAATTAATGGGACAGATTACCGGTGAAATGTTTGATGCCATGCGCATCCCATGGGAAACATTCCCGATGGAAAAAGAAGGCATTGCACCAGCATTAAACCGTGCCTGTGAATTCATGGAAAAAGAACAAAGACCTTACGGCTTTATCATGCAGAAAGGTACGGTTGCTGCACATGAACTCAAAAATAACCGCCTGCTAACAACTAAAGAGACTGACGGCGAGAAAAAAATATTCAAACAAAACAATGTGCCTCTACTTAGCAGAAACGAGGCACTGAAAAAAATTATCGAACATACGCCTGTTGAAAACTCTATTGTCATCGCAACCACAGGATATACAGGGCGAGAGTTATTTGCCATTGATGACCGCAAGAATCAACTCTACATGGTCGGCTCCATGGGTTGTGCTTCTTCACTGGGTCTGGGTCTGGCATTGGCACGTCCTGATTTACAGGTAGTGATAGTTGAAGGTGACGGGGCGGCACTGATGCGCATGGGCAACTTTGCAACATTAGGCAGTTATGGCGGTAACAATCTCACCCACATCGTCCTCGATAATGAAGTACACGATTCAACCGGTGCGCAAGCCACAGTTGCGAACAATGTGAAATTTGCTGAAATTGCCGCCGCCTGCGGTTATGCCGTGACTTACCAGGGCAATGACATTGAACTGTTAGAAGAATTATTTAATAGTAAAAAACAAGCAGGCGCGAAATTTGGTCATCTGAAAATTTTGGCCGGCGCAATTGAGAATCTACCTCGTCCAGATGTCACACCGGTTGAGGTCTTGCAAAGACTGATGCAACATATCGGCACGAAGTTTAAATAGTCGCTCTTGTGCATCCATGCCCCCGCGACATACATTACATCCATGTAAATAAATATTATGCCCGAAATATTATTAAATCCAGGTCCTGTTGTTCTTAGTGAGCGTGTCCGTCATGCCATGTTGCGTCCTGATCTGTGTCATCGTGAAACAGAATTTGTCGAACTACAAAATACCATTCGTCATGATTTATTAAATGTCTATCCCCTGCCCGAGGATAAGTGGGCGGCAATTCTAATGACTGGCTCAGGCACCGCTGCCATAGAGGCCATGATGACCAGTCTGGTACCTGATCACGGCAAGGTATTAATAATTGAAAATGGTGTCTACGGGGAGCGCCTGAGCAGGATTGCAGAAATTCATCAGATTAATCACATGACCTTACATCATGAATGGGGTGATGTTATCGACCTGAAACTACTCGAAGATGAATTACGCTACAACGAAGGACTCAGTCATGTTGCGGTTGTACATCATGAAACCACCACTGGTCGGCTGAATGACCTGGCAGGTATTTCGGGAGTCTGCGCTAAATATAATTTACCTATATTATTAGATGGTGTCAGTAGTTTTGGTGCTGAAGATATTGAATTTGATGAATGGAGTATCGTTGCTTGTGCTGCCACAGCCAACAAATGTTTACATGCCGTGCCCGGCACCTCCTTTGTCATTTGTAACAGAAATGCACTCGACGAAATGCAAGCAACAAAACCAAGGACGCTCTATCTTGATCTCTCCAGCTATTTGGAAAATCAGGATGCAAATGGCACGCCTTTCACGCAATCGGTACAAACCTTCTATGCACTTTCTGAGGCCTTAAAAGAATTACAGGATCATGGCGGTCAGAAACAACGCCAACAAAACTATTGGAATAGACTGAATATTGTCAGGGAAGGTTTAAGTAAACTGGGCATCAATGCCTTGATGCAGGCGGAAGATTGTTCATGTGTCCTCAATGCGTTTCACTTACCAGATGGCATTGACTACGAAACTTTACACGATGAACTAAAGAAAAACGGCTTTGTTATCTATGCTGGGCAAGGTGACCTGTCAAAAACACTTTTTAGAATTTCATGTATGGGTGAAATATCTGATCAGGATATAGAAAGGTTTGTGACTGTAATGGAGAGTATTACCTAAACACTCTTAATTTTGGCACTTACTCCGGCTTCACCCAGATGATGCCGAATAAATTCCATTAAACCTTCCTTATTCATACCAACATCATTGAGCATATCATCTCTGGAGCCATGCTGGATTGGCCGATCTGGTAGACCATAATTTACAATTGCCTGCACGACACCATTCTCAGCCAATACTTGATTCACTGCTTCACCTGCACCACCTTGAACCACATTTTCTTCCACTGTGACTATCAAATCATGGGTCGCAGCCATTTTCAGGATCAATTCTTCATCGATAGGTTTAACAAAACGCATGTTAACGACAGTGGCGCCGAGTTCTTCGCCTGCTGCCTGTGCAAATTCCAGCACTACACCGAAAGCGAGAATCGCAATTCGTTTACCCTGGTTTCTTACTTCAGCTTTGCCAATGGGCAGTGCTGTCATTTCTTTTTCTACCGCAACGCCTGGCCCGCTACCTCTTGGATAGCGTACTGAGGCAGGGCCATCAATTTGAATCCCGGTATAAAGCATCTGCCGACATTCATTTTCATCCGCTGGTGTCATGATGACTATGTTCGGTAGACAACGCATAAATGAAATATCGTAAGAACCATTATGGGTCGGACCATCGGCACCGACTGGACCAGCACGATCGATGGCGAATAACACAGGAAGATTTTGCACCACCACATCATGAATCAATTGATCATAGGCTCGCTGCAGGAATGTTGAATAAATCGCAACCACGGGTTTCAGGCCATTACAGGCCATACCTGCAGCAAGGGTGACACTGTGCTGTTCTGCGATACCGACATCAAAATAGCGATCAGGAAATTTTTGTTCATATTCAACCAGGCCAGAGCCTTCACGCATGGCTGGTGTGATTGCTACAACACGCCTGTCCATTTCGCTGATATCGCAAATCCAGTCGCCAAATATTTTACTATAGGTGGGTACGGATGGTTTTCCAGATGGCACAATACCCTTGACTGGATCAAATGTTGTCACACCATGATATTTAATCGGTTCGGCTTCTGCCGGTGCGTAGCCTTTGCCTTTCCTGGTAATAATATGAAGGAATTGAGGTCCTTTTAGATCACGAATATTCTTCAGGGTTGAAATCAGTATGGGTAGATCATGTCCATCTATTGGGCCAATATAGTTAAAACCAAATTCCTCAAACAAAATGCCTGGTGTCAGTAACCCTTTAACATGCTCTTCTGCGTACCTGGCGATATCCAGCGCATTAGGTACTTTGGACAGGACTTTTTTACTCCCATCTTTAACCGTTTTATAGAGTTTCCCCGAAAGGATCTGGGCAAATCGATTGGATAGTGCACCCACGTTTGGCGAAATCGCCATATTATTGTCATTCAAAATAACCAGCAGATCGACACCCACATCACCTGCATTGTTCATTGCCTCAAAAGCCATACCTGCTGTCAGACCACCATCACCGATAATAGCAACTGATTTTCTTCGACTCCCCGTTTGTCTGGCAGCAATCGCCATACCCAATGCTGCGCTAATAGAGGTGCTTGAATGGCCTGTGCCAAAGGCATCATATTCGCTCTCTGCGCGTTTAGGAAAAGGCGACAGACCATCCCATTGACGAATGGTGTGCATCTGATCTTTTCGACCCGTTAATATTTTGTGGGGATATGCCTGATGACCTACATCCCACACCAGATTGTCATCAGGGGTATTGTAAATATGATGAAGTGCGATGGTGAGCTCAACTGCACCCAGTCCTGCGGCAAAGTGGCCACCACTTTGACTGACAGAATGAAGCAGGAACTCCCTGAGTTCTTTTGCCAATGTTCCCAAATCTGATTCTGGTAACTTACGCAGATCAGCAGGAATATTGATATTATCCAGTAAGGGTGTACTGATTGTCATAAATCACTCTTGGCCTGTTTCTTGATTATTATTGTACTCATCACAAACTTAAATTAAGGAAAGCTTTACATTATGTAGTTGCCCCATTTGCCTTGCAAGAACATTATATTGCATATAAGTACATTATAATTAAGTAATTTAATGGGATCCTGACCATCAAAACCTTCATTTTTCAGGTAATTTAAGGCAGAATGACGCGTTGCCATAAAGAACAATAACCGGAGTCAAGCGTGGCCGTCCCACTTATACAACAATATCGAATCGCGAAGTACATTATCGGACAGAAACTTCGCCGTGTGGAGAAATATCCTTTAGTACTAATGCTTGAGCCTTTATTCCGATGCAACCTCGCTTGTGCTGGATGTGGCAAAATTGATTACCCGGAAGAAATACTAGACAAGCGTTTGAGCTATGACGAATGCATGGAAGCAATCGATGAGTGTGGTTCCCCAATGGTCTCAATTGCCGGTGGCGAGCCACTCATCCACAAGGAAATGGCCAGGATTGTTCGCGGTTTTATCGACAAAGAGAAATTTGTGTATTTATGTACCAATGCGCTGCTGCTTGAAAAACGCATGGCGGAATATACCCCGTCACCTTATCTGACCTTTTCAATCCATCTGGATGGCAATGAGATGCGACACGACAACTCGGTTTGTCGTGAGGGGGTCTTCAAAAAATGTGTTGAAGTCATCAAACAAGCACGTTCTAAAGGTTTTCGTGTGACCATTAATTGCACCTTGTTTCAGGGAGAAACTGCCGATGAAATTGCTGAATTTATGGACATGGCGATGGAACTCGGTGTTGAAGGTGTCACCATTTCTCCAGGATACAGTTACCAACATGCACCAAACCAAGAATCCTTCCTAAAGAACCAGGAAAGCAAGCAGTTGTTCCGTGATTTATTCAAGCTTGGAAAGGGATTGAAATGGCGTTTTAACCAGTCATCACTTTACCTTGATTTCCTCGCAGGCAACCAGAGTTACCAGTGCACTCCCTGGGGGAACCCAACGAGGAACGTCTTTGGTTGGCAGAAAGCCTGCTATCTACTGGTTGATGAAGGTTACACCACATCGTTTAAGGGAATGCTGGAAGAGACTGAATGGAATAATTACGGAAAGGGACGAAATCCTAAATGTGCTAACTGCATGGTACATTGTGGCTTTGAAGCAACAGCGATCAACGATACATTCAGGCATCCATTGAAGGCACTGAAAGTTGCTATTCAGGGTCCAAACACTGATGGGCCCATGGCACCGGAACTTCCTATCTTGTACGAAGATCAACCATCGGTCGTCGTTGAACATGTAATTCACCAACAACCGACGGCCGCTTGTAGCTCGCAAAAAGAAGTCGCCTAGAAGTCGTAAGAGAAGGCCAGAGTGTAATGGAATGGAGCCAGTTGGCTCTCCCTGCCAAGTCGTATGCAACCTGAACTTAATATCAATGTCATACTTCAGGCAATACCCAATGACATATAAACACTTTAAGTGAGTAATTTTATGGTTGCATTCATAAATGCGAGAAAATTTTCATATTGGCCTGTTGCATCGATACGGTTTTTCACAACTTGCATACTCCTCGTCTTAAGTCAGTCAGCCTTCACTGATGAAGCAACGGTTGATTCATATGATGCTGCTATCGAAGTCGTTGAACAATTACACACTGTCCTGCTCAGGGTTATGCAAGCAGCAGACTCCATGGAATTTTCTGAACGTTATTCAATACTGGAACCTGTTATTACGGAAAGTTTTGACACGCCAGTGATAGCCAAAGTAATTTTAAGTCGTTACTGGAAGAATCTAACTGATAAGAATAAAGAAGATTTTATCCATCTTTTTAATCAGCAGACCATCGCCACATACGCATCCAGGTTTGACGGCTTTAATAATGATGTATTCACAACAATCAAAGTTGAACAATTGAAAAAAGGCCGGATTTTAGTGCGAACTGAAATCCAGAGTAATGGTGAGAGCCCGGTTAAACTGGATTATTTGATGCATAAAAATAATGAGCAATGGTTCATCATTAGCGTCATCGCCGATGGTGTGAATGACCTTTCTCTCAAACGTGCTGAGTATTCGACGATCATTAAAAAGAATGGATATGAGTACCTTGTCACAAATATTGAAAAAAAGATTGCAGATATGGAAAATCGGGGGGCCAAGTAATTTGTGTACATCAACATTATATGTCAGCATCACGGGTTAACATTACTTATCAGATTAAATCAGCTACTTGAGCAAGATAAAGAAACAGAAACAAATGAATAAATTAATGCAAATCAAGGTGTTACCGCTAATCATTGCACTATTTTTTGTTAGTCTTGCGTCAGGCTGTGCCTCCACCCAAACCAAGGGCGCTGAGACCAACAACGATACACTTGAACCTGTTAACAGGGCTTCATTCAACCTTAATGAAACCCTGGATGAATATATACTGAAACCAATTGCAGAACCCTATGCAAAATATACCCCCGAAATTTACAGGTCAGGTATTACAAATTTCTTTAATAACCTCACATACCTGAATGTTGTCTTGCATTCCTTCCTTCAAGGCAAGTTTGGACAGGGCTTCTCTGGTATAACGCGTTTTGTTGTCAATTCCACGATTGGAATTGGAGGATTGAACGATATAGCAACGCCAATGGGCCTGCCAAAACACAATGAAGATTTTGGGCAAACACTGGCCACCTGGGGCGTGGGTCAGGGATCATACCTGGTCGTACCTTTAAACGGCCCGAATACTGTTCGTAATTCACCCGATATGGTTACCAGCACCCTATTGAATCCGTTCTTTTATATTTCAAGTGCAATACTTTGGCCGGTTTCAGCGCTTAACCTCATCAATACCAGGGCAAACCTGTTAGAGGCGACGAATCTCCGTGATGAAGCTGCCATCGAACCTTACACCTTCACGCGTGAGGCCTATCTGCAACAGCGTCAGAATTTGATCTATGATGGCAACCCTCCCATTGAAGGTTATGACGATATCTTTGACGATGTTGAAGATGGCTCCTCTGATG
>JAKZTI010000004.1:0-9444 GCA_047517145.1 Gammaproteobacteria bacterium | reverse complement strand
CACGGGAATAAAATTGTAAACAACCACTGCGAGACAGGCCGTTGCAAATGCACCCGCAGGGACAAAAATCCAGCTAAAGCTACTTAGCCTCTTTTTGGCCAGGGCCTGGTAACGTGCCTGAGTAATCGCAGATAAATCTTGTGCACTGATATTATTCACACTTTCATTCAATTCTGATTTAATAGAACCGACGATTTGTTGATCTTTATCTTGCATAGTCATAACCATTCATCTCCAAGCTTCTCACGTAAAACATGTACCGCCCTCGAATAATGTGTCTTAACACTCCCATCTGAACATTTCATTATTTGCGCAGTCTGCTTCACATCATATCCCTCAAGCGTTCTCAACAAGAAAGCCTGTTGCTGACGCAAAGGTAAATCTCGAATCACACTATCAAGCATAGCAACACGCCTGCCAGAATGCACTTCCTGTTCTGGTGTTTTTCCATATTCATCCTTCACATGTTGCATTGAGTCTTCGTTCTCATCATCATGTTTCAATCTGAACCATCCACGAAACCTTTCTCTAACCGCGTTGCGCCGGTACCAGTCAACGATCATCCTCTGCAGGATGGTATGGAACAACGGGCCCCATTCTTCCGGGTTTCTGGCGGCATATTTTTCCACCAGCTTACACATGGCATCCTGAAGGATATCCAGCGCATCATCCCTGTTGCCTGTTGAGATCTCGGCGATTCGAAAAGCGCGTTTTTCCACATCAGCAAAAAAACCTTCTAGTTCCACATTACGTTCCAGTGTATTTCCCCTGATTTTTTTACTGATTTATGCGGATTTGCTTGTTTATCTATGTTGCCTGGTATTTTGTCTATCGCCTCGTCCCTGACTACGCATTCCACCATTCCTGCTACCTTGTCTATCACTTCGTCCTTGACTACGCATTCCACCATTTCTGCTACCTCGCCTTTCACTTCGTCTGCCTTCCCACTGTTTCAAGCGTTGCCTGAATGCATCCTTCTCTGTAGGTGTCATGCCTTTCGTCTTTTCTTTTATCCGCGCTTCCTTGAATGACTTCCTTTCTTCAGGACTCATGTCTTTTATCTTGTCATGGATTTGTTTGCGCTTTTCTATGCGCGCTTGAAATTTTTCCCTTTCTTCAGGAGACATATTCTTCATTCTCTCGGCCATTCGTTCTTCTCTAAACGCAATTCTTTCATCCGGAGACATTTCTTGAAATTTCTTGCGCATCGCCTTCTGGCGCCTGAGTTTACGTTCTTCTATGCGCGCCTGAATTTTTTCTCTCTCCTCAGGAGACATGTCTTGCATTCTTTCAGCGACACGCTTTTGTCGATACTCCCTTTTCTCCTCCGGAGTCATATCTTTGGTTTTCTCACGCATCTCCTCGCGGAATGCTCTGAACTCAGCCTTTTCCTCATCGGTGAAATCGGTACGCCTGTCACTTCTGGCTTCCTGCTGTCTTTCGTTGACTGTATTTCCATTAACATGGGTAGTTCCATCTTCAGCCAATAAGAGTGAGGGAAACATCAATAGACCAAGACTTATCGAAAATACCAATTTTGGGGAGTGGATTTTCGCCAGGCCTGTATTGATGTGGATTAATTTCATGATGTTTCCCTCATTTCCATCTAGTGATCATAGCTGTGATAGTGCTCCACTCAGATTGCGCTATCTTAAGGCTATTTTCAATTACACTATATTTTAATTACCCCTATATTTAATTACCTATGTGCTCTGGCTCTAGTGCCAGCACTTCTGGCACCAGCGTTTCTGCCACCATCATTCCTGGCACCAGCGTTTCTGCCACCATCATTTCTGGCACCAGCGTTTCTGCCACCATCATTTCTTGCAACTCTGTCACCTTTTCTGTCCAGGCGTCGATCAACGTGATCACCTTTTCGTTCCAGTCGATCTGCAACTCGATCATGCCCTGTATCTCTAGCACGATCAGCACGTCTGTCAAAACGATCTTCAACACGATCACCCTTGTGATCCAAACGACGATCTATGCGGTCTCCTCTTTTATCCAGGCGCTGTTCGCGTCTATCTGCATGATTTTCACCACGCTCCTGTCTCTTTTCACGATGCGCCCTGCGTTCTTCCGGGGTCATATTTTCAGATCTTTCACTACGTCTTTCCCTTAAGGCCTGTCTTTCTTCATCAGACATATTGGCATAACGTTCGCGCTGATTTTCCCTTTTCTCGAGGCGTCTATCGATTCGATCGCCTTTATTATCCAGGCGGTCTTCAATACGATCACCCCTGTTATCCAGACGTTCATCGATACGATCACCTTTTCTCTCCAGACGATCTGCCAACTTATCTTTGCCGGCATCACTGGCTCGATCCGCACGCGTATCAAAGCGTTCCTCAATACGATCACCCTTGTTATCCAGGCGTTCGTTGATTCTCTCGCCTTTGTTATCAAGCCGCTCGTCAATCCTGTCACCCCGATCTTCAGCAAGCGCAGGCATGGCAAACATACCGATGACTAAGCCTGTCGCTAGTTTTGTTTTTAATGTGTTGTTTTCCATATCATTCTCCAATGTATTATTTAAGCTACATAGGCAATAACGCTGCAACAGCGAAATGGTTGACAAGGTTTGGTGAAAAAACTCAAAAAAGCTTACTATCATCAATATTCAACATATTCAGGGGCTTTACTATCTTAAGAGCAAGCGTTAGTCGACAGTATGGTTTTTAATCTGCCGCAGTTAGGTTGGAAGCCCTGTTTCCAGCAACAAATAAGTCCAGATGAAGAAAACACGAGTTATCCCGCCCGCATCGCACAAATCCATCGAAGCCACTGTATTGTCTGGAGCAATAAAGGCATTGAAACCTTTGAAATCGGTGTGTTCAATGATCCAAAGGATATGGCGGTGGGTGACTGGATACTGATACCCAATGAAGGCGAACGCCCGCTACGCATATTTGAACGAGAAACAGTACTTATCCGCAAAGCGGCAGGACAGCGGAAACATGATCAACTGATCGCCGCCAATGTCGATACCCTGTTTATTGTTACCTCCTGCAATCAGGATTTTAATGCCTCGCGTATCGAACGTTACCTGGCACTGGCCGCAGAGGCCAGGATTCAACCAGTTATTGTTCTCACCAAAATGGATTTGTCTGACGATAGTGAGTCATATAAAAATGAAGCACTGAAATTACAAAATGACATACGTGTTGAATGTGTCAACGCAAAAGACGAATCAAGTTTGGCTGCTCTAAAAACATTTTGCACAGAAGGCCATACCATTGCACTGATTGGATCTTCCGGCGTAGGCAAATCCACATTGATCAATAATCTAACGGATGCCGATCAATTAACGGTAGAAATCAGTGAAGAAGATGGTAAAGGCAAACATACAACCACCTCACGATCACTACATCTGTTGCAAGACGGCGGTATCCTCATCGATACACCGGGAATAAGAGAATTAAAACTCACAGAAACAGAATCAGGTATAGAAGATACCTTTGAAGATGTTACTCAGTATCTTGGTGTCTGCAAATTCAAAAACTGCCAACACGTAACAGAAGCAGGCTGTGCAATTAAAACTGCTTTGGATAACGGTGAACTTGATCAACGTCGCTGGGAAAGTTATCAGAAATTACAAAACGAACAGGAACATAGTAATTCATTTAAAAGATAAATACCGATTGAAGTGGCAACTGAAAGCAGACGTTCAGATCAAAGCGGAGTACTTGCATCTGAGGAGGAGTCCATATAGGACGGTCGGGTGTAGGTAATAACAGGTAACTAAGGGCTTATAGTTGGGCCAGCGAGTGTGAATGCATCAACGAAATTAAACAATGCTGCCTACTTTTCTAAACGGTACAGTAATTTACATAGACCGAGCGATATGTTGTACAATCGACCAGTTGTACACCATTCACTTGATTGGGAGAAAATATGGCACTACTGAGTTGTTGGGGTGAAGTGACGACGGAAAATGAACAGGAAATCATTGCAGCCAATCGCAATATCCATCCGCAGGTAGAGGAACTACTATCAGTACTCTCCGACATTTTGAACTTCGCCAAGATTGAATACTGGATCGATCAAGGCACCCTTTTAGGTGCTTATCGCCATGGAAAATTCATCGCACGTGATTCTGATGTAGATATAGCGATAAGGAATGAGGAACATTTCGAAGCTCTTCCTGAATTATTGGAATCTAAGTTGCCGAGCACATACGGCTGGAAGATAAAAGGAGATCACTGCAGAGGATACAAGGTCTGGCTGAAGTCTGGTGGAACCTTCAATGGAATCTTTGAGGGGAGAGCGATTCAATGGCCACTGGTTGTCTGTGATGTGATGTTTTACAAATTCAATGTGCAAAACAAGACCTACGTTCAACATTACCAAGGATTCGGGGTTGAAACATTTTTCATTCCAGAGACAGTAATCTTTCCCCTCAATCAGATTGAGTTTGAAGGAAGCATTTATCCCTGTCCAACTCATATAGAAGAATATCTGGAAATTCAGTACGGTTATATCGGCGAGGGTGCATTTTGGGATCCTAAAGTTAATAGGTGGGTTAAGGCTTCTTAGTGCCTTCGCGTTTATTTCTGTCTCATCCGCTGCCTAGTCACAACACTCACCACTCTCACTTCACAACTTGTCTCCTACAGGTAGGGTTATCTGTAAAGCATTTTAAAAACTAACTGAGTGTAACGACTATTGGATAGTGGTCAGAGGCTTTATCTGCCGTGGTTGTCTTGATGATCTTAGCATCTTTAATGTGAGTGGTTAATGACGGTGTTAAAAATACATAGTCAACTCGAATAGAGGTTTTACTGATTTTGTGCGTCACTTCAATAGTGGGATGAGTGCTTCTATCACTCAGATTTAGATGGGCAACTGCATCAGTATAGTTGAGATTATATAAGTCAGTGGTTTCATAACGAGTCAGATCATAATGAGTAAACTCATAAGCTGAAAGATCGCCGTAATTATATAAACGTGAAAGCGAGTTAAAGTCACCTAGAATAATATGTTTTTTATATTTCGACTGGTAGCTTAGAATCACCTTAGACTCCCTCACTCTTTCATCTTCTGATCGAGCATGTAAATGGATATTGCAAATTGAGAGTTTTCCAAGAGGCGAATCAACGACCACGGAAAGAGGAACGCATTGAAACATCGAATCTGGGAACAGATACTTCTCTTGCAACGGATAACGAGATAAACTTGTAACGTAATAACGTTTATGATCACCTTCTAGCGTCCCATGCGATAACGCATAATAGGGAAGCTTTGTTTCATTGCTTACTCGTTTTAATAATTCGAATTCGTTGATATCAAAATCACTTGCCTCTTGAATTGCTATGAAATCGGGTTTTTCATTTTTTATAATATCAATGATGTACTCAATCCGAGATCCATTTCAATCAATACCTCCTTCCAATATATTGTATGTCATAATTTTCATGGTTTTATTCGACGATATTTAGTTTATTAAATATCATAAGTAGATTTTACAATTAAAGAAAATTAGTACGCACAACAAAATAGTATTTTAAATCTGTTATTATTCTGAAAAATTTCCAACATTCAATGGTTATGGTTGATGTAGGTATGTGCCTATCAAGGGATAGAAATATGAAAAATATTTAGAAACATTTTAGAAATTCCCAAGCACTCTATCTTCTTTCTATAAGATTAAAGTGCTGCGTCGACCAGTTGAAATCACCCTGGATTGCAAATGCTCAGCACGTTAAGACTAAGGAATACAATAAAAACGTTTTCCTTGGTCTTCACTCTATTTTCGCAAGTATCGAATCCACTTCTTGTTTTGCTCTATTTTTAGCTTGAGAAAGAGCATGAGATGAACTATCTGCAATAAACACTTGCGTACCCAATATTTTGTCTTCTATCTGACCATTTATAGGAATAGTTAAAACGATTTGACAATGCCACTCACTAATTTTATCTGGATCCTTACGAAGATTACTTATGCTTATTCCTATATCCCTATATTCCAGTTTATATTGATTCATGACCTTTTCTCTAACACAATATTAGATCAAATACATAATTTGACAATAAAGATAAATAGTTAGCACGTTCGCTACGCTGGAAAGCGGACATTTATTTTTTTGAAGGGTCTTTCATTTTTTGCTCATGAACGATTATTCCAGCCTCAACATCTGCTCTATATTCTTCATCTGTCATTAATTTCCCTTTATTACTACCACAAAGTGTACAGCTCTCCCTATCCTTAACGGTATGAACTATAAATTCACATTGGTAACAATGAAAATATGGCATTGGAATATAATAGGTCATATTGACCTGGGATATAAGACGAATGTCCGCTTTATTCAGTGTTTACCAGTTAAGGGAACAAATGCTACTGACAAAATATCTCTTTGTTCGATCTCACCATCAGCACCTTTCGTCAGAATCCTGAGGGACTGGGTCTGCCCTTGCTTGCCCACCGGAATAACCAATCGTCCACCTGGTTTTAATTGTTGAGTAAGTTGTTCCGGGATATGTTCTGCAGCCGCAGTTACTAAAATAGCATCAAAGGGGGCATGTTCGGGCCAGCCATGATAGCCATCACCAATCTTTACCGTAACATTGTCATAACCCAGATCCTGTAAAAGTGATTTTGCTTCCAAACCCAGGGGCTCAATGATCTCGATGCTATAAACATGGCTTGCCAGCTCAGATAATACAGCAGCCTGATAACCTGAACCTGTGCCAACTTCCAGTACCACGGACTCAGAAGTCACCGCAGCCAGATCGGTCATCAGGGCAACAATATAAGGTTGGGAAATAGTCTGCTTATGACTTATCGGCAATGCTGTATTCTCGTAAGCATATGACCGACTATCTGACGGGACAAATTTATGCCGAGGCACTGCCATCATCGCTTCTTCCACCCGCTTGTCCAGAGCGGCCTTGCCTGTATAAGATTTCGTCATCTTTACCATTTGCTTGATCTCAACAAGCATCTGCTGACGTTTTTCCTGGTAGGCATCCTCTGCAAAGGTCTTCGTCACGGACATTGTCACCATCACTCCTATTAGCGCAATATTGAGTGGTAATTTCATTGAAATTATTGGCATAAGCTATACATAAGGATAGCAGCTATTCCTCAATAATATTCACGCCAGTTTCTGTCTCAACCAGATCAAATAATTCGATCACGTCTGTGTTTCGCATACGTACACAGCCTCGTGAACCGGGTACGCCCATGGCGAGATCGTCCGGGCCACCGTGGATATAAATATAGCGATCATAACTATCGACACTGCCACCCTTGTTTTTGCCTGCTTCACAACCACTGAGCCAGAGGATACGCGTTAATATCCAGTCTCGATCTGGCAACTGTTCTCGTAGTTCTGGATGATACATCTCACCGCTAGGTTCTCTACCAACAAATATAGTATTCGCTTCGCAACCTGCACCAATTTTTTCACGGATAAGATGCTTTCCTCTGGGTGTACATTCACTATCCATCTGTTCTCCCGGGCCATTTTTTGCAGTCGAGATGGTGTATTGCTTAATAACATTATCCCCTTCAGACAAACTGAGTGTTTGTTTACTGATATTGACTTCTATGTGCTTATCTTGATTCATGTGTATGTAAAATTATTGATCTCTCTTAACTGTTAGTAGCCCATCGTAGTTACCATCGCTTGCCAACGTGTAGCCGCTAATATCTTTCGATGTCACCAGTATATTATCTTCATACCACAACGGTATATAAGGTAATAGCTCATGCAGGTAAGCCTGCAAGTCTTGATATAGCCTTGCCTGCTCGCCAAGATCCTGTTTGCTTTCAGCTGCTTCTATCATGGCATCTGCAGTGGCGTCCTTGAAACGGCCTCGGTTTGCGCCATTGGGCGGCAAGGACGTGCTATGGAAGGCATAGCGAAATATATCTGGAATCTTGAGCCCTACCCATGACAGGCTATACATCTGAAACCGGCCTGCCTTGATATCACCATAAAAGGTTCCCCAGTCATAACTCCGCACATCGACTTCAATGCCTACCTGTTTTAGTTGATATTGGATGATGGTAGCCAGGCGCACACGAAAAGGATTATTCGATGTTTTGTAGGTGATCTGTAGCGGGCTTTGTTCATCATAGCCTGCGGCCTTGAGTAGGCGTTTTGATTCTTCCGGATCAAATTCAACGCCGGTTAATTCTACATTGCCACTCCAGTGCTCTGGTGGCAGCATGGCACCAGCCTTGCGTGCGGTATTGTCCATGACATATTCTATGATCTCATCTCTGTTAATCGCATGGGCTATTGCCTGTCGAATTGGCAATTGACTGGTCACTGGATCCACCATATTGAAACCCATATAGGTGAAGGTATCTCCACGTGCCTTCTCAATATGGGTTTTATCCTGTTCCTCCAACCAACTGATCATTTCTCTGGGGATATCGCCTTGAATGATGTCTAACTCATCGCGCATTAATTTCAGTATTCGTACCGTTGGATCCTTGACGGTAATAAATTTTAATAGCTGATTATCGTTCAGACGTTTTAATAAAAGATCACCATCGTTTGGCCATTTCTGAAATGCTACTGGACCACTACCAACTGGCTGTCGATTAAAGGGATGTCCTGAATCTATTAATGCTGCGGGTAATATGCCGACGACGAGTCTGCCTGGAAACAAGGGATCTGGATGCTGTAAAATAAAATCAACGGTGTCCTCGTCGATCACTTCTACGCTTTCAATCACCGCAATAGATCCTCGATGAGGTGAGGCATGATTGATTTCTAGAACATGGTCATAGGTCGCCTTCACATCATCAGCAGTTACTCTCTCCCCATGATGAAATTGTCTGCCTGTATTAACTAAGGTGAAACGATAGTGTTTAGGATTGAGCATCACCCAGTCTGCAAGATCAGGAATGAATTGAAAATTGTCATCGAAATCAACCAGACTGCGATAGATTAAACGTGTGATCCGATAGGATGCGGCATCTGTTGAAAAACGTGGATCCAGGGTGACGGGTGCAGATTCCAGACCAAAGCGAATGGCCTCATCTTTTTCCTGAGTGCAAGCTGAAACTAATAATAAAGAGATAAAGAGATAAAAAACGAAAATTCGTTTATCTATCATTTTTTCTTTCTGCTAAACACTGCTATAGATTCAACATGTGTTGTATGTGGAAACATGTCCATAATGCCTGCCTGCTCTAACTTAAAGCCTTTATCATTAACCAGTATACCTGCGTCTCTTGCCAAGGTTGATGGATTACAGGAAATATAAACAATTCTTTCGATTGATTTAAGATCCATCTTGTCTATGACTTCCTGCGCACCATTACGCGCTGGATCTAATAGTAATTTATTAAAACCGCCCTTAAGAAAATCTTCATTCAAGTCGTCTTTGGCCAGATCCATCGCCTGGAATTCTACATTACTGATATTGTTAAGTACTGCATTTTGTTTTGCGCGTTCGACCAGCCCATGTTCGCCCTCAATACCC
>JAKZTI010000003.1:0-12621 GCA_047517145.1 Gammaproteobacteria bacterium | reverse complement strand
CGTTGACATCGCCTTTAATATCTTCACTGTTGGCACAGACAAAAATCAGATCAACATCGGAACTATAATTAAGTTCCTGCGCACCTAATTTACCCATTGCAAACATGGCCAGAGGCACTTCCTTGTCTACCCACTTGAGTTCTTGATCCGCATTGATCAGTTCCAGCACCTTGTTCAATATCTGATCAGCTAATTCACTCAGTGCCAATAATATCTGCTCATAGGGAATTTGATTATAAATATCAAGAGATGTTATTCGTAACAGCTCCCGGTATTTCAATAACCTTAAGCCTTCTATATCTGACACTTTTGCAATATGGATCAGTTCGCTCTGTTCTGATCCAATCAAGTGAATTGCCTTTGGCTCACGACACAGATAGTGAAAAAGAAAATTAGATAAGGCAATGATATGTATGAAAACCCGGGTGAAGTCAGCAGGTTTTTCACATAAAACATTGGCTACTGCATCTTCCTGTAGCAGGCGTTCCAGTCTTAAACTCGCAAGCTCAGGATTGGGTGACTGATCCAGCAGATCCTTGTATTTAGAAATCACAGGACTGATCACTGATCTCTTCAGGGAATTAGCTCGGAAGACTTATTCTGGCTAATTCACCTTGCTATATATGTCGCCACCCATTTCCCTGAATTCTTCAGCTTTTTCGCTCAAGCCTTTGTCCAAGGCCTTATCAACATCATCAATACCCAGGCTATCTGCATAATCCCTGACATCCTGTGTGATCTTCATTGAACAAAAATTAGGCCCGCACATGGAACAGAAGTGTGCAAGCTTGTGACCTTCTTTAGGCAGGGTTTGATCGTGAAATTCCCTCGATCGATCAGGATCCAGACTAAGGTTGAATTGATCTTCCCAGCGAAATTCGAACCGTGCCTTTGACAGGGCATTGTCCCTTATTTGCGCAGCAGGATGTCCCTTGCCTAAATCAGCAGCATGCGCTGCGATTTTATAGGTAATAATCCCGTCTTTGACATCATCCTTATCCGGCAACCCAAGGTGTTCTTTGGGTGTGACATAACACAACATAGCTGTTCCATACCAGCCAATCATCGCGGCACCAATGGCAGAAGTGATGTGGTCATAGCCGGGGGCAATGTCCGTCGTCAGTGGACCTAATGTGTAGAATGGCGCTTCATGACAATCTTCAAGCTCTTTTTCCATATTTACCTTAATCATGTGCATCGGTACATGACCGGGGCCTTCGATCATTACTTGCACATCATGTTCCCAGGCAATACGCGTTAACTCACCCAGGGTCTCAAGTTCAGCGAATTGTGCTTCATCGTTGGCATCTGCGATCGAACCGGGGCGTAGTCCATCGCCCAATGAAAAAGATACATCATAAGCCTTCATGATCTCGCAGATATCTTCAAAATGTGTATATAAAAAACTTTCCTGGTGATGTGATAGACACCATTTCGCCATGATAGAACCACCACGCGAGACAATGCCTGTCATACGTTTGGCGGTCAACGGGATGTAAGCCAGGCGCACGCCTGCATGGATGGTAAAATAATCAACCCCCTGCTCTGCCTGCTCTATTAAAGTGTCCTTAAACAATTTCCAGGTCAGGTCTTCGGCCTTACCATTAACCTTTTCCAGGGCCTGATAAATTGGCACTGTACCAATAGGTACCGGGGAGTTACGAATAATCCATTCCCTGGTTTCATGAATATTCTTACCCGTTGAAAGATCCATGACTGTGTCGGCACCCCAGCGGATCGCCCAGGTCATTTTTTCGACTTCTTCTTCAATCGATGAAGTCACTGCAGAATTACCGATATTTGCATTTATCTTTACCAGAAAATTTCTGCCAATGATCATTGGTTCAATTTCAGGGTGATTAATGTTTGCTGGAATAATCGCCCGACCTTTGGCTATTTCATCACGAACAAACTCAGGGGTGATTACATCTGGAATTTCGGCACCAAAACCCATACCCGGATGCCGATGCAACAAATTTTGATCTTTATAAGAATCCAGTTTCTGATTTTCCCGAATTGCAATATATTCCATTTCAGGAGTGATCATTCCCTGCCTGGCATAATGCATTTGCGATACATTCTTGCCCGTTCTGGCTCGTCTGGGTAATGGTGTGTGTTCGTAGCGTATCTGTTCGAGTTCTGAAGATTGCATACGCTGACGACCATATACGGATGAGAACTGCTCCAGTGCTTCAGTGTCATTACGCTCATCGATCCATGCCTTGCGCAGATGATGCAAACCCTTGCGAATATCTATCTGTACATTTGTATCGGTATAAGGTCCCGAGGTGTCATACACAGCAATGCATGGGTTCTGTTCCTTAACTGTACCAACCAGTGTGGAAGATTGGCTGATTTCCCGCATGGGGACCCGAATATCAGCTCGACTCCCCTGAATATAGATTTTTTTTGAATTTGGAAATGACTCAATCGCCTTTTCGTCTACTTTGGCTTTCTCACTAAGGAAGGATTCAGGGTTTGCGCTCATGTCATGATGCCTCTATTGAATGATGATGGTGAGCACATGGCGCCAGAGCGAAATATGTCTGCTTTCCTACGCCGGTACTAACCGGTTCAGGTTCGAGGGTCAATCTCAGCCATTCTCAGGCACCCCTAGCTACACTGCTCATGCTTTGCTATATAATACCCTCAGATGAGCTAATTGAAACGTACTTATTTGAGAAAATTTTGATGAATTTTGAAGAAGCCCGCTCAAACATGATTGAGCAACAAATTAAACCCTGGAATGTACCAAATCAGTCTGTACTGGACCTGATTTCCGAAATACATCGTGAAGACTTTATGCCTGATCAATACAAGCGCCTTGCCCTCGCTGATACACGGATACCACTCGCCCATGGTCAGGTAACGATGACACCCAAGGTAGAAGCACGTTTATTACAAGCGCTGGAGATAAAACCAGAAGATGAAATTCTTGAAATCGGTACGGGCTGCGCCTATTTAACCGCCTTACTGGCAAAATCCGGCCATCACGTCCTGAGTATAGATATCCATCCTGAATTTACCGAGGAGGCCAGGGTAAAGCTTCAACAGCATGATATACATAATGTATCACTTGAATCCGGTGACGCAGTTCATGGTTGGCAACAATCTTCACCATATGATGTGATTGTATTCACTGGCTCCGTCCCCTTTTTGGAAGATTGCATACAACAGCAGTTAAAACCTGGTGGGCGTCTGTGTCTGATAACCGGGCAGTCACCCGCCATGGAAGCAAGACTGATAACACGTATTTCTGAAAATGATTGGCGCGATAAAGTATTATTCGAGACAGATCTCCCTGAACTGGAAGGTGCAGCTCAAGTAGAACCCTTCAAATTTTAGGATGTAATAATGGAATCATTGAGCGTAATAGAACTCAAAAAAGAGCTGGAGAATGGATTGCAAACTGTACTCCTCGATGTACGTGATAAATGGGAATACGATCTTTGTCATATTGATGGATCCATCAATATCAGTTTATCTGAAATTATGGAAAGAAAAGATGAACTTGATAAACAACCAAGAACGGTGGTTATCTGTCATCATGGAATGCGAAGTACGATGGCAGCTGAACATCTTATTGCGGAAGGCTTTGAACAAATCGTGAACCTTGAAGGTGGTATTGATGCATGGGCAAGTACCATCGACCAGAGCATGACAAGATATTAAAATAAACTGATTTTAATAGTAGTAATCCTGTCTATTTTTTAAAAATAACAATATTCGGTAAATGAATGATTTTGAGCAAGCGTTGTAAATTTTTCAGATATAGTCCTGTAATCCTATTGCTCAGCTGCAACGTTGTTGCAATGGATTTGATTGGTGTTTATACACTTGCTGAAACCAGTGATCCAATATACAGACAATCTGTTTATTCCACTTTGGCAACCCGCGAGTCAAAGCCGCAAGCAAGAGCACTGTTATTGCCTAATGCTAATTTCAGTGCTAACACATTTGGAAATGATCAGCGCATCGAAGGTATTGGTCCAACCAGGACTGAAACATTTAATACCCATGGATACGACGTCAGTGTTACTCAACCTGTATTCAGGTGGGATCGCTATCTCACATTAAAGCAAACCGATAGCATTATCCAACAGGCAGAAGCAGAGCAATTATCCGCAAAGCAGGAATTAATCATTCGCGTCGCGGAAGCTTATTTTAATATTCTGGCTGCCCTGGATAATATTGAATTTACCAAGGCTGAAACAAAATCATTGGGCCGACAACTTGAACAAGCGAATCAAAGATTTGAAGTTGGTTTAACGGCCATCACTGATGTCGCTGAGGCGCAGGCAGGCTTTGACAGGGCAACTGCAGATGACATCCTGGCTGAAAATTTACTTGATAATGCCAAAGAAAATATGCGAGCAATAACGGGCGAATACATCTCTGAATTTGCGAGCCTGGGTGATGCAATGCCACTTGTCACTCCGGAACCAAATGATATTGATCTATGGTCAAAGACAGCCGAATCGCAGAATATGAAGATTGTCTCCGCAAAACATAAAGTAGAAAGTTCGCGCCAGTCGATCAATATACAGAAGTCTGGACATTTGCCTACCCTGGATCTGGTAGCAAGTCATGGAGATAACACAACGGGTGGTCGGTTTGGTGGCAACACAATCAGGTCAACAGATATAGGACTGAAATTAAATGTCCCCATCTATCAAGGTGGGCTGATCAGTTCCAATACAAAAGAAGCCAGGTACCTTTACGATCAATCTCGTCAGGAACTTGAACAGGCTTTTCGTGCGGCACAAAGAGATACTCGCCAGGCATATCTGGGAATCATTTCCGGTATCAGTCGAGTGAACGCACTCAAACAAGCACTGGTTTCGACTGAGACAGCACTTAAAGCAACAGAAACCGGTTTTGAAGTTGGCACCCGGACTGCCGTCGATCTCGTCGCCTCAGAACGAGCAACACTCGACGCAAAACGAAACCATGCACGTGCGAGATATAATTATTTACTGGATAGCTTACGCCTGAAACAAGCAGCAGGGACATTGAACCCGGATGATCTCAAGCAAATTAGTACCTGGTTAAACTAAAATAATTAAATTCAGGAATATTACTGAAAAAACATATGTCTGATTTCAACGTTGATGCTCATCTATGCAATGCCGATAACAGTTGCCTCGTGGTTATTGACATCCAGACGCGTCTTACTTCGGCAATGCCAATTAAAGTTTTAGCCCGACTTAAGCGAAATATTAATGTTTTGCTGCAGGGCGCAGAGACATTATCCATTCCGGTGTTAACAACTGAACAATATCCTAAAGGGCTTGGTCCTACAGAACCTGAGATTGTCGAGTTACTGCCTGATGATACTTCGAAATTTGAGAAAACCTGCTTCTCTTGTACAGGCGCAGAGAAATTTCTGGATAAGCTAAAAGAAACTGGACGTAAGCAGGTCATACTCGTCGGCATCGAAGCACACGTATGTGTATTACAAACAGCCATCCTGTTAATTGCAGAAGGCTACCAGGTCTTTGTTGCCGCTGATGGTATTTGTTCAAGACACAGGGAAAATTATGAAGCTTCATTAAATCGCATGAGTCGCGCTAATGTAGTAATTTGCAATTCAGAGTCTGTAATATTTGAATGGTTACGCGATGCCAGGCATGAGCATTTCAAAGAGCTATCACGTCTGGTTCAGTAATTCTAATCAAACACCAGATTTCTCAAGTCACAAATTCCTCAATAATACTAATCAAAGTAGATTTCTTGATGGGTTTTCCAACATGAGTATCGCAGCCTGCTGCCAAACATTTATCTATTTGTTCCTTAATCGCATGTGCAGTCAAGGCAATAATTGGTGTCTGAGGACGACCACTCTCCGCCTCAAGCACTCGTATTACCCGGGTAGCCTCATGTCCATCCATGACAGGCATCTGTACATCCATTAAGATCAGGTTATAGGTATTCTCACGATACATGTCTACCCCAATCTTACCGTTCTCTGCCTCGTCGATAATGTAGGGAAACTTTTTAAGATAAGTTCTAACTAGCAAGCGATTATCTTCATTGTCTTCAACCAACAAAATCCGTTTTTCTTCAGCAGATATTTCTTCTGGTTTTGATTCGTGTTCTTCATTGGTAATATCACGAGCTCCCGATATATCACCTTTATCTGAAAAAATGTGCAGTAACTCAGATTGTTTGACTGGTTTGGTCAAATAGCCATCAAGCTCTAGTTCATTTATCCTCTTTATTTGCTGATGTAAAGAAACAGGATCAAGCATCACAATAATTACAGGGTCAGTGTCCGACTGACTAGATTGCCGAATATGTTCAATTTCTCCATCATCACAATTAAATAATATCTTATGATCCAGAAGTACATACTGATATTCAGATTCATCCCAGGATATAAACCCTTCAGATTCGGCAGCTTCTGCGCCAAAGGCGTGGAGTATGTTGCAAATCTTGGTACGATTGTGATGGCTACTGTCCATAACTAACACATTCTTGTCTTTGAGGAATCCTTTTAATGGGAGATCACTTACTGTTGCTGAATGATTAACCGGTAATTTGACGGTAAACGAGAATGTACTACCTACACCTTCTTCACTTTCTACCCAGATACGACCATTCATCATTTCAACCAAACGTTTGGATATAGTCAGGCCCAGGCCGGTTCCGCCATATTCCCGTGTCGTCGAAGAATCGGCCTGGGTAAAACTGGCAAAGATGGCCTGTTGTTTCTCTTCGGGGATACCAACCCCTGTATCACTCACCGATATTTGTACCTCATCGGAATTTGTACCTTGCACCATTACAAGAATATGGCCTTCTTTTGTAAACTTAATCGCATTACTAATCAAATTAAGAATAATTTGTCTGAGTCGAGCAGGATCACCAGACCTTTGCATATCTGATTTTGGGTCAAAATTACTAATTAGTTCAACACGATTCTCAGCTGCCCTGATGGAGTAGATCTCTACTGATTCTTCTATAACATCAAGCAAATCAAATGGAATATGTTCCAGCACCAGTTGTTCTGCTTCAATTTTTGAAAGATCCAGTATGTCATTAACCAGACTCAGCAAGGTATCCCCTGCTTTCCTGAAGACCTTGACATATTTTTTCTGGTCGTTATCCAGTTTGGTATCAGAAAGTAATTCTGCCATGCCAATAATAGCCGTAAGAGGTGTACGAATTTCATGACTCATACTTGCCAGAAAATCTGATTTCATACGCGATCCCTCAAGCGCCTTATCTCTGGCCAGAGCTAATTCTTTAGTCTGTTCTTCTACTTGCAATTCAATCACGATATTACGTTCACGCAGCTCCTTTTCACGCATATCTTTTGCTCTGACTAATGCCATGAGTAAGAGTGTTATACCTAATCCAATAAACAGTGCTATGTATATCGATTTTCGATCGACATCGGGCCAATATATATCTTTTGATACTGATAATTTGATTGAATATAAGGGGAATTGAACTGAAGCATCTTCACTGAAGCTGGATGCTAAAAATCCACTTCTTTTATCCAGTGAAGAATCACTGACAAAAATTAATTTTCTACCACTAAGATTAGATGATTCACTGACCAAAATAACTCTCAGGGTATTTGAAATATTGGAATAATCGACCAATTTTTCCGGATTTATAAATAAACAAAGTATCCCCTGAATTGGACTCATCGGGAATCCATCGTCGACCGGGGTATTGCCTTCATTCAGCACAGCCCTGAATAATATGTAATACCTGCTTGACTCCAAAGTTACAACTGAAACAACAGGTTCGCTACTACCATCAAGTAGTAAAATTTTCAGTACGTTCTCGAAGTTTTCATCACTTATTATATCCTGTACATCATTTGATATTTGCGTGTCACGAAACCTTGAATTCGTAATCATCAGTTCTGAATCTGAAGCTGCGTTATTTTCAGCTTTCTTAACATAGGAATACAAAAGACCTTCCACAAAATGTTGTTGATCCAGTATTCCTTTTACTGTCGATTGAAATATTTGATCGTCAAAAGATTTATTATCTGTAATTAATGTAGCAAAACTATTAATTACGTCATTACCAACCTGGACATTGTGCGTAACAACTTCTCTTATTTTGGAAGACTCAAAGGAAAACTCTCTCTTATTCTCCTCCAGGGCACTATTCCACGCGATAAAAACCAGTGTCAGACCCAGTGCCAGACCTGAAAGCAAAGCAACAGCATAAATCAACCATCTAGAAGATTGGTTTTTCAGATTATTGTCCATTTCTTAATGTTTATTCTTCTTCGTATACAATTTCTACGCTAGAAAGGTAATTTGATAGCTTTTTGACATTTTCATTAACAATTTCCAATTTATTTTCACTGGCGCTTTCTTCAATTGCTGCACCCAGGGTCGTCATGTCATGAAACCCATAACCACCACCGACACCTTTAAGATTATGACCAATTGACCTGAGTATTTCAAAATCCTGATCCCCTAATGCCTGTTCAAGTTTTTGCAAATCACTTTGACGATTCTCCAGAAAACCAGGAATAAGATCTTCCAGATCAATATCTATATGAACGACTATTTTATCTTCACTCATTTTTTAGAACACCTATTATGTGTTTATTTAAAATTTAAGACTTATTTTTATTACGAAATTTCTCTGGTTCAATGCTATGAACACCTAATAGCTTATAAAATTCTGTGCGATTTCTGCCCGCAATTTTTGCTGCATTTGATACATGGCCAGCTGACATTTTAAGCACGCCAATTAAATAGTTTTTTTCAAACTCTGATTTGGCTTCTTTCAGAGTTTTCATCTGTTTGTTTCTATCCTGTAGCCCGGATTTAACCAGGCTCAAGGTAATGTTTTTTGTCTTGCTTAAGGTTGCGCATAATTCAATAACATTATGCAACTGCCTGATATTACCGGGCCACTCAGCCGCCATTAAATAATTCAGAGATTCAGGAGATAGATGTTTCTTCTTTTTATTGTTTGCCTGAGCATTTTGTTCCAGAAAATATTCGGCTAAAAGTGGAATATCCTCATAACGATCTGAAAGTTTTGGCATCACTAATGTAACAACTTTTAATCGATAATAAAGATCTGATCTGAACTCACCTGCTTCTACCATTTCCTCCAAATTTCTGTGTGATGCAGAAATAATTCTCGCGTCGATTGGAATGTTTTTTGTTGAACCGACTGGACGCACTTCCATATCTTGCAACACTCTTAGTAATTTTACCTGCAAGGACAAGGGCATGTCCCCTACTTCATCAAGGAAGATTGTTCCTCCACTAGCAGCCTGAAATAATCCATCGTGTCTGCTTGCCGCACCTGTGAAAGCACCTTTTTCATGTCCAAACAACTCAGATTCGAGTAGCTGTTCGGGAATAGCCCCACAATTAACACCAATGAACGGCTTATTTCTACGCTCGCCAGTTTCATGAATAGCCCTGGCAAAGATTTCTTTTCCCGTCCCTGTTTCACCGCTAATAAAAACAGTAACACTGGTTGCTGCAACTGCCACAGACAAATCAACCAGCTCTTCCATGACATTACTTTTGTAGATTACGGCGTCCGAGAATTCTTTATTCTTTTTCCCACTGGCGGTTATATCTAATATCTGTCCTACTTGCTCAAGTAGTTTATCTTTTTCTATGGGTTTGGTTAAAAATGCTGAACTTCCCATATGCGTGGCCTTCACTGCGTCCCTGATTTGGGCTTTGCCACTTAATATAATCACAGGAAGCAATGGTGCATTATTATGGATGCTTTCCATTAATTGCATGCCATTCATGCCACCTTCCATAAATAAATCAGTGATTACCAGATCGGGAGTGTTGTCCTGCATCGCTATAAGGGCATCTTCACCTGAAGTAACAGTTGTCACATCAAAACCTTCCTTCTGCAATATGCTTTCAAGTAATAAAAGCATATCTTGTTCATCATCAACGATTAACAGGTGGTATTCCTTACTCATTTAATTGATGGCTCATCCAAGGTTTAGCAATGATTTTATCTATTATAGTTATTCTACAGTAACTGATTTTGCCAGATTTCTGGGTTGATCGACATCTGCTCCCTTCAAGACAGCAATGTGATAGGCAAGCAATTGTAATGGCACCGTATATACTATCGGAGATATATATTCATTAACTGGAGATATTTTTAATAGTTCAATATCCGTATCTGAACCAATCTCAGCACTCGAATCAGTGACGACATAGAGCTTTCCACCTCTTGCCTTCACCTCGTGCAAATTTGATTTCAATTTCTCGAGAAGCGCATTGTTCGGTGCTACGGCAATGACAGGCATTTCTTCATCCACCAGTGCTAAAGGCCCATGTTTCAATTCACCAGCTGGATAAGCTTCTGCATGAATATAAGATATCTCTTTCAGTTTAAGTGCACCTTCCATCGCTACGGGTAACATCGTGCCTCTTCCCAAATAAAGCGCATGATGTTTATTGGCAAATTGATTTGCCATCCTCCTGATTGAATCATTGAGTTCGAACACTGTATTTATTTGTCCAGGTAAACGTTCAAGTTGGGAAACAATTTCCTTTTCAGTGTCACTATCCATGCCATGTCGTCTTGCGATGGCCAGTATCAGTAACAGCAGGGAAACCAATTGTGTTGTAAATGTCTTAGTCGATGCGACACCGATTTCTACACCTGCCCTTGTCAAAAAAACAAGCTCTGACTCACGCGTCATCGAACTCTCTGCAACATTACATATGCTCAAGGTACTCAAATAACCTGATTCCTTTGCCTTCTTCAACGCAGCCAATGTATCTGCAGTCTCGCCAGACTGTGAAATAGTCACAAATAAAGTATTTTCTGGAACGAAAATGTCTCTGTATCTGAATTCACTGGCAACTTCTACCTGGCATGGGACATTTGCGATATCTTCCGCCCAATATTTTGCCACCAGGCCCGCATGATAACTGGTTCCACAAGCAACAATTATAATTGACTCAACTTTATCAAAAACATCACTCGCTGTTTGACCAAAGGCATCTTCAACGAGTAAACCTTTGTCTAATCTTCCCTCAAGAGTATCTGTGATGGCTGTTGGCTGTTCATATATTTCTTTCAGCATATAGTGTCTAAAGCCGGCCTTATCAGCACTCTCCGTGGATAATTCCGACAAGCTGACAGGCCGTTCAACAACATTATTATTTCTATCGTAAATGGTGAGGCTATCTCGACTGATATCAGCAATATCACCTTCCTCAAGAAAAATAAATTGTTGCGTCACAGGCAATAATGCAAATACATCTGATGCAATGAAATACTCACCGATGCCAACACCTATGACCAATGGACTGCCGCTTCGAGTTGCAATGATTCGATCAGAATCACCCTTATTGATGACACCGAGCGCATAAGCACCTTCAAGAAGCTTCGTTGTTTTCACCACTGCGGATAGCAAGTCTTCACCTTTATCAAGATAGTCGTAGATCTGATGTACAATGACTTCGCTATCTGTGTCGGAGGTGAATTTGTAGCCAAGATTTAATTGTTGTTCTCTGAGTTGCTCGTGATTTTCGATAATTCCATTGTGGACTATTGCGAGTTGATCGCGGCAAATATGAGGATGGGCATTCTCAATTGTAGGTTTTCCATGCGTTGCCCAGCGTGTATGGGCAATTCCTGTTTTTCCCGACAACTGATCACCTTGCAAAGCACGCTCAAGGTCCTCGATCTTCCCTGCTACCCGTGTTCTTTCAAGTAAGTTATCACTATTAAGCACAGCAATTCCGGCAGAATCATAACCTCTGTATTCCAGACGTCTTAGGCCTTCAAGCAGAATAGGCGTTATATTCCTTTGTGCAACCGCGCCAACTATGCCACACATATCATCACCTCAAATCTATCAACATGTTCAGAAATCACCTGCATCCGTCCCCAATACATCTTCCATAATATATTCTCTTGCCTTTTTTCGAAGCACAATTTTATTATTTGGTGATAGTTTAGTAACCAAAGATTTCAAGCTTGCTGCTGCTCGTGGATGCCCTTGCCTGTAAGCAGCATAAAGCCATATATATGCATTCTCAAAATCTCTTGCAAGACCATGTCCCGATTCGTACATCATCCCCAGGTTTCTCTGTGCATCTGGATGACCGGCAGTCGCAGCTTTTTCATACCATTTTTTTGCCAGAACAAAATCACGCTTCACACCTAAACCAAGCAGGTAATGAATTCCCAGGAAATTTTGCGATTCCAGATCATTTTGCTCTGCTCTAAGTTTCCATATTGGGAATGCGCTTGCATAATCTCCTTTTTCAAAAGCGATCCTGGGATCAATTTCCTCAGCACAGGAAAATAGCATGAGGAATACACAATATAAAAATAGCTTCCTGAATTCCATTAAAATAGTTTTAGATTTAAATAATGATGATTATTTGTTGTATTTAAACACATTCTAACTGATGTAAGGCAAGGAAGGGAGTCACAATTATTGCGAGAAAAGCTGCCTGAAATTATCCAGCTAAGCGAAAATCATCATTTTTCTAATTGGGAAAGAGATGGACATCAGTGATTGAAACATATCTGGTCGGGGCGAGAGGATTCGAACCTCCGACCACCGGCACCCCATGCCGGTGCGCTACCAGGCTGCGCTACGCCCCGATGTAAAGTAATATGGATATATAT
>JAKZTI010000002.1:0-3607 GCA_047517145.1 Gammaproteobacteria bacterium | reverse complement strand
ATGGAGTGTTGAATATGACTTACAGAACTCGAATAAAATAGTCAGCTGAACACGATTGCATAGATGCAGGACGACTCCAAGGATGGAGGAGGTAGAGAATGTCTGGAACACATTCTCGAGGTAGAACGAATCAGGAGACAGAGTCGAGAAAGATGAGATGTGGGGCAGTTATTCTTATCCCTTCAGGGAAGAGTGCGTTATTATTATCTGATATGGCACAACCACCAGCAGAATATGACTTTTTGTATGACTCGCCCACAGGTCAATTGGGAGTATGCATTGATGCAGAAAGTATCACTAAAATTATCTGGCTGGAAGAGGACGTACTGGAAGCATCAAAATTATCACTATCAAAATCAAGCAATAAGAAGCTGAAAAGAAAGATTATCTCGGTTTTGGATGATTACTTTGAATCAGGTTTGATCGATGCTGAAATTCCCCTGTGTCCACAGGGGACACGCTTTCAGAAAAAGGTCTGGCAAACGCTAAAAAGAATCCCCTCGGGGGCTGTTAAGACCTATGGTGATGTCGCAAGAGAATTGCAAACCAGTAGTCGCGCAGTCGGGCAGGCTTGTCGCAGAAATAATATTCCACTTTTTATTCCATGTCATAGAGTTGTTGCCGCTCAGGGGATCGGAGGTTTTATGGGTGGCTATCGTCATGTAGAACGAAAACGTTGGTTGCTGCAGCATGAAGGCATCCTCTGATTCTATAAACCCGGTTCCGATAGCATCAAGGGAGCAGATTGATCGTTTCCTCGACGCACTCTGGATGGAGCGGGGTGTTAGCGATAATACCCTGGCGGCCTACCGAAGTGACCTGCAAAAATATGCCCTCTGGCTAGATAAAAACAACTGCGAGATGACAGCAGCACAGGAAGGTAATTTAAGAATTTATTTATCCAGCATGCAGGGAAAAACTGCAAGAACAATGGCACGACATCTTTCAAGCATTAGAAGGTTATATAGTTATCTGGTGCGTGAAGGGATAATGAAACACGACCCTAGCGCAAGAGTAGAAGCACCAAAAATAGGCAGACAATTACCTAAATCATTAACAGAAACCGAAGTAGAAGCTCTACTGAAAGCACCGGATACTGGCACATCACTTGGTTTACGAGATAGGACCATGCTCGAATTTCTGTATGCCTCGGGACTGCGAGTCTCTGAATTAATCAGTCTGCAAACCGGACAGGTTAACCTGCGGCAGGGCGTTGTGCGTGTTTTGGGTAAAGGTAATAAGGAAAGACTTGTGCCTCTGGGGGAAGAGGCAATCGATTGGTTAACACGTTATCAAGGCAGCGCAAGGATCGAGCTATTGGGAAAAAATATCAGCGATGCATTATTTCCAACAAAACGGGGTGAGGCAATGTCACGACAGGCATTCTGGTATCTGATTAAACGCTATGCTGTGCTTGCAGGTATCAACAAAACAATATCCCCACATATGCTGAGGCATGCCTTTGCGACACATCTGTTAAACCATGGTGCTGATCTTAGAGTTGTGCAGATGTTGTTGGGGCACAGTGATATTTCGACAACGCAAATCTATACACACATTGCCCAGGAACGTCTTAAAAATCTGCATGCAGAGCATCATCCCAGAGGCTAACCCAATAGGCTAATATCTGGGCTCAAAACTTATCCAGATCGTCCGGGATGATTGAGAATATTTCCTCAAGTGTTGTCAGGCCCTCTGCAATTTTTTGAGCACCACTAATTCGTAGACTACGCATGCCTTGTTTCAATGCGGCAGCGCGGAATGTGTTGATGTCTGTGTTATCTGAAATCATCTTCTGCAGTTCAGGATTCATTGGTAATATTTCATAGATACCGATACGGCCCAGGTAGCCGGTATGTTTACACTCGTCACAGCCCACCACCTTGAAGCAGTTCCTAGGCACTTTTAATTTTGACGGGGATGTGAGTTTATTCCACGCATCTTTGTTCAGTGTTGTAGCTTGTTTGCAATGTGGGCAAAGTGTGCGCACTAAGCGCTGTGCAAGAATGCCGAGTAATGATGCATTAATCAGGAATGGTTGAATACCAATATCAATCAGTCTTGTAATTGCAGATGGTGCATCATTCGTATGCAGGCTGGAAAGTACCAGATGTCCAGTAAGAGCTGCTTGTATGGCGATATCTGCTGTTTCGTAGTCACGAATCTCACCGATCATAATAATATCCGGATCCTGTCTTAATAAAGTACGCACTCCTGTGGCGAAATCGACATCAATGTTTTGTTGAACCTGCATCTGATTCAACTGCTCGTCGACCATTTCGATAGGATCTTCGATAGTACAAATGTTGTTGTCCGGGCGTGCCAATTGTTTTAACGCCGAATAAAGCGTTGTGGTTTTTCCTGAACCCGTCGGACCTGTGACCAGAACTATGCCATGGGGGTTCTGCGTCATATTTTCCCAGAGGTTGATCTCATGTGAGCCAAAGCCAAGGTCTGAAAAACTTTTGTATAACATTTCAGGGTTGAAGATTCGGATGACCAGTTTTTCTCCAAAAGCCGTCGGCATGGTTGAGAGTCGCATCTCAACTTCATCTCCAGTGGGGGTCTTGGTTTTTATGCGTCCGTCCTGTGGGCGACGTCTGTCAGTGACATCCATGCGTCCGAGGGATTTTAAACGGCTGGATATTGCACCCATGAGTATGATTGGGAATTCATGAACCTGATGCAAGAGGCCATCGATACGAAAGCGAATTTTGCCTTTATCTCTGCGTGGCTCCAGGTGGATGTCACTTGCACGCTGTTCAAATGCGAACTGTAATAACCAGTCAACGATACTGACGATGTGTTGATCATTAGCGTCGGGTTCACCCATTTTTCCAACTTCAACGAGCTGTTCGAAATTTTGTAGCTTTGATCTGGTTTCATCAGAGTCAATGACTGCACCGAGTATGGAACGGCTAATACCGTAAAATTCTATGAGATAACGTTCGATGTCTTTTGGGTTAACCAGTACGCGTTTGATTCTGAGATTAACGATACGTGAGAGTTCTTGCTCCCATGAATCAAAAAAAGGTTCGCAATTAGCAACGGTCAATTCCTTGCTATTAATTTCCAGAGGCAGGATTTTCAGGTTTGCAGCATAGGCTTGAGAAACAAGGCTGGTCACTTTATTGACGTCAATCTTTAAGGGATCAATTCGCACATAAGGTATGTTAATTCTTTCTGCCAACCATTGTGTGAGCCGTTCAAGCGTTAATGGATATGATTGTTTACCAGGGGTCTTCCAACCCTCGTTAGACATGATGATAAGCGGGTGTGTTTTATCTTTACTATCAGGCCTATGTGACGCTGTAAACTGTGCGTATTGCTGTTCAGTAATGAGCTTATCTTCCAGCAGCGATTTAAGGACATAATCCAGTGTCAGCTTTTCATTACCTGAGGATGTGATCACCTGCTGTTGCATCTATTTATACCGTAGCGAGCCATATTTAGCTTATATTGATGACTTTAGCACCCATTATATGAATATGGAATTGTGCTGCTCACGGAACAGACATGGATTTCTTATGTCTGATAAAATAAGCCCGATTTGGCTGGAAAATGGAGTATTTGATGAGAGTAGTAAATGTTTTGCTGTATATGATCA
>JAKZTI010000001.1:0-5177 GCA_047517145.1 Gammaproteobacteria bacterium | reverse complement strand
GCCATTATGTGTCTCCGTGAACCCTCCCTTGGTCCCTGTTTTGGCATAAAAGGTGGTGCGGCAGGTGGTGGTTATGCTCAAGTGGTGCCTATGGAAGATATTAATCTTCATTTCACCGGAGACTTTCATGCCATTGGTGTAACCCATAACCTGCTATCGGCCATGATTGATAACCATATTCATCACGGTAATGAACTTGGAATCGATCCACGACGTATCCAGTGGAAGCGTGTTGTTGACATGAACGACCGTGCACTACGCAAGATCACCGTCGGCATGGGTGGACCCCTCAATGGTTTCTTACGTGAAGATGGTTACGATATCGTCGTGGCTTCTGAGATCATGGCGATTCTTTGTTTGGCAACCAACCGTGCCGATCTAAAAGAGCGTCTGGGACGTATTGTAATAGGCTATAAGCGAGACAATAAGACCCCAATATACGCAAGAGACCTGAATGCACAAGGTTCTATGGCAGCATTGCTAAAAGATGCGATTAACCCGAATCTGGTGCAAACCCTGGAAAACAATATTGCAATTATTCATGGTGGTCCCTTTGCCAACATCGCCCATGGTTGTAATACAGTTACAGCGACTAAAACAGGTTTGAAACTGGCAGATTATGTCATTACCGAAGGTGGCTTTGGTGCTGACTTGGGTGCTGAAAAATTCATCAACATTAAAACCCGTATGGCAGGACTTAAACCTGCTGCGATTGTGCTGGTTGCCACTATTCGTGCCATGAAATATCACGGTGGTGTCGCTAAAGATGAACTAAGTAATGAAAATCTAGAAGCACTGGATAAAGGTATGGTTAATATGGAACGCCATATTAAGAATATTACTGAAGTCTATGGTTTGCCCTGTATTGTCTGTCTGAATCACTTCACCTTAGACACCGATGCAGAGGTTGATATGTTGCTCAAACGCTGTAAATCGCTCGGTATAAAAGCTGTAGTCTCTAAACATTGGGCTGAAGGCGGCGCTGGTGCTGAAGATCTGGCAAGAATCGTTGCTGATGTTGTAGATAATAATCCTGGTACACATAAACTCGTGTATGAAGACGATCAGCCCTTATGGGATAAGATTGAGGCTGTGGCGACTAAAGTCTACGGCGCCGCTAGTATTTCAGCGGATCCGAAAGTTAAACAACAACTGGCTGACTGGAATAAGGAATATGGTTCATATCCTATTTGTATCGCCAAAACACAAATGTCATTCTCAACCGATCCAACGGCAATTGGCGCACCCACCGGCCACAACGTACATATCGGTGAAGTCCGTTTAGCCAATGGTGCTGGTTTTATTGTTGCCATCGCTGGAAACATGATGACCATGCCGGGACTGCCCAAGGTCCCTGCAGCAGAACGTATCGATATAGATGATGATGGAAATATATCCGGTTTGTTCTAAAGCTGTTCTGGCATAAACAAAGAAAGCCCGGTTAAACCGGGCTTTTTTGTTTCTATAAAACCAAATTGAATGGTTTGCTAGAGTCCCTTTTCATTATTTATATGTAAAACCTAGCAGTAAGATTATTCTATATTTGCGCCGACAACAGCGGCCATCTGCATCATATCAATGGTCTCACCTTCTTTCAGTTGTGTGAGATCAGTGAGTTTACCTGACTTACTTGTAGAATTAGTGTTTTTGAATATAGAAAGCAGTTTAGCATCAGCTACAATGTATTTTCCTGCATTCATGGCTTCACCGTTTTCAGTCTTTGTCTGAAGTTTATTCGCCTTAATATAGTCCCATAGTTTTTTGGTAATCTCTGTCCGGGGAAGTTCCGTTGCTCCCAATAATTCCGCCAGATCACTGTTCAACTTTACTGGTTTGCTCAAACCTTTTGCTTCTGCCATTTTTAAACTCCTTTATATATAGATTTAAATGAAATTATCTCCAAAGTCTGCTCTACTGTTCCAGTTATCATTATATGTTCATAAGTGAGAAACGTCTCTTTTTATCATTGCAATTTGACAATGAACGTTTAAATAATGCGTGCGTCTTTTTGCGTCGCATTGATTTACTTGTTAGAAGTGGGCTTGGTGCCAAATCTTTTAGCCAACTCATCTTCGTCATATGGATTAACTGTGGCAGTACCGTCACATGTGCTAATGTGCTCATTGTTTCCTTGAAAAATTAAGTATGCTCATCCAACTGTCATAGGAATACCGCAAGCGCCGAAATCGATGCCAGTTTTAAGTTTCATGATAGGTTTTGGATTGCCCTTATAGGTTTCAATTACTTGAAATGTACCCTCAACATAACGCCACTCTTTATCGTTATCAGGCTCTACAATAATGGCCGAACTCAATTCGGCCGTATAAATATTTTCGGTATTACTAAATCTATCTGCAATATTGGTCTGCATGCAATCACAAGCATATGAGTTGCTTGGAGCCAGCAAGGCTTGAAGTAGAACGATGTATGTAAATAATTCTTTCATGATGCCCTCTTGCTTCTAACGATTGAGCTAAGGGGCGTCTCCGATAGGCGGAGTCCCGTGCTTGAGCGATTTGTTATGAGTCATTTTTGCAATCCCATTGAGGTGGTGGACAAAGGGTTTTACATATTTCTCTTTGTTTTCCCTGTGGATGCCAACATGCACCACTGCAGCGACTTATTAATTGTTTTGTTTTAATCTTAAAATAATAATTTGGTGTATCAATACAATTAGGGCAATTAGCTAAGGCAATATTCTTACATGTCGTAATTTGATAATTTTTATTCAGCTTAATTTTCTTCTCACCTTCAAAAATAACAAATCCATCAGCTGTGCTTGTTGATGCCAAAAGTATAAATAATGAGATGGTGAGGGATTTTCTTGTTTTATTCATCATTGACTCATAACGATTGAATTGAGTGGCCGAGTAGCGCGTAGCGCGCCACGAGGTCACTCTCGAATGATTTGTTAGGTTTTAGAATAAACATAAATGCACTAAATATTTTTCGAGTTAAAATAATTGTCAATTAACTTTTGAATAGGTGGTGCAATTAAAAGTAATACTGGTATTACTACAACATAAGCAATAACCCAAGATTTAATCCAAATTATTAAAAAATTTTCTGTAAACCCAACGTTCACAACTATCAGCGTAAATGAAATTATACCAGTGGTTATCAATCCTATTATCAGAGAAAAAATAATCCTCTTTTTCTTTTCTATCTGTATATTCATTTATTTTTCTTGGATATAAGTGATAATTTTCGAATAGACAATTCTTCGCTGCCTAACGCCGCCATAATGGGCCGGAGCACGCAGTACGGAGGTCCAGCCGAAGGCGTACATTGATGGCCTTGTTAAGCGATTTTCTAAACAACTGATCGTAGCTCGATATTATTGCCCGCTATATCTTTCAAATAGATTGACCGCCCCATGCCCTGCGCTCCGTATCTATCCTGAAATTCACTATACTCGACATTACAACTATCTAAATAGGATTTGAGTTCGTGCTCTTCAAAAGGCTCAATTTGTAAGCAAAAATGATCAAGATTGTTACCTTTTTCTTGTGGTGCTACTCCACCGGACTTACCCAGCTTTCCGTTTACATCCACAATATCAATTAATGAATTTCCCGCCCTAAGTTGGGTAAGCCCTAATTCATCCGATGTTTCTCGTTCGAGAGAACAGCCAATTACATTGCAGTAAAAAGCAATAAGTTCCTGATAACGGTCAGTTCGTAGAACGATGTGATCAATTGATTTAGGTTTAATCATATCTCCTCACCTCCTGTATCTTGGTTCGGCGCTTAACGTTTTTCTAACCCGCGCCGCCTCGAAATACACCTCGAAGCGCCGCAATACTTTCCGGCGTCAGGTTCAGATGCTTGTTATATTTTTTCATTTATATTCACTTCGCCAGATTCGCTAATGACCATACTAGCAGACTCTCCCATTTCGCTAGTTACATAACCAATCATTATTCCCTCATATTTAATTCCATTCCTTTTGTATGAGTAATTAATTGATCCCTCAGATTTGAATCTAAATTTTTTTTCAATCACTTCATTTGGCATTACTGAACCAAACTCGTATATATGTCCTCGTTCTGATAGGAAAATATTTTCTATTTCAGTACTTGATTGGTTTTCAATTATCACAGTACTAAAACTTAAGACATAGAACACTGTAACAATTACTCCTGCAGCGAATGGAAAATTAATTATCAGGATAGCAAAAGGCAAAATACTTTTTTTCCAATAACCATCAAGGCTATTCTTTCTAGCTTTATAGATATAAATAATAAGTGCAATCATACCTATGGTGAAAATCACCAATCCTACATATATATTTATAATTCCTGCTGCTTCTAACCAATGAGCGCGAGCAATTAACCACGAAAAAAATATTAAGATCCCAATGACTAATGGAGTTAAACCACATATAAGAGAAATTCGATACCATATATTCATAGTTTTAAAATATAACGATTTAGTTAAGTGGCCAAGCGATTAGCGAGGTCACAACTTGAACGATTTGTTATGGAATAAATAAATTTGTTCCCAACAATTCTAGTTACTAATGTCCTAAGAATTCTTCAATTCCTGCTCAGTCTTTCTACGGATTTTATGCATGTGTAGTGTAGCGCAGTTTTCACAGTACTGAAGTTTAATTGGTTCACCAATGCCACCACTACGTACACCACCTGCTTCTCAAAAATTTTGTGTGTGTCCACATTTTTTACATACCTGAATCCACAGGCGTGTTTTTTTCTCCAAAGACTTGTAGATGCTAGTAGGCAGTGTGCGTCGTAAAATAGGATGTTTGGCATCGGCAGAGCCTTCTTTTATTAAACGTTGTTGCTCAGGCATAAACTTTGGAGCCCCCAGCGGAATGATAAATGCAATAAAAATAAATACACCCATTGATGCGTTGAACCAACCGTACAATTTAAAATAGAACAGGGCCGTGCTAATGATAAGTAATACGGCTAAAGTCATTAGGCCTTGCCCCACATGTTTTGCCAGGCCTTCTATATCGTATTGCTTTTGAATGTGCTCGGGTGAGTGATTATAACCAGCAATCAGGCCATACCATTTATATTTATAAATCAATATTCCTAGAACAAAGAATATCAATGAAAAACTTCCGCCAAAAATTAAAATAAGCAAAGGATCATTAAGTTGTTCGTTAGTCATATAGGTTTTTGTTACATTATAAAGAGTTGGCGGCAGATT